>DASVVI010000983.1:0-1618 GCA_036386635.1 Longimicrobium sp. | reverse complement strand
CGTGCCTGGCGTGCGCTGGTGAACAAGGTGCACACTGGCGCCCTTGCGCCGGCCAGCGAGTGAGGCAATTGTACGATCAGCGGTACGAAGCGAATCACCCTCCTCTCACCGTCCTCCCGGGGATGCGCGCCCCGTCCCCGCCACGGGACGCACACCGGCGCCGTGGAATGCCGCGATCAAGGCGTTCCGCCCGGCCCTTCACCTGAAACCCGCGTGTATCCCCTGGCGTAAACGTTTGGGAACGCACGGTGTACTGAGGACAGCGGTACGTGGCCCGCCGATTGCCTTGATCGGTGGGTGACTCTAAGCAAGGGAGGCTCCGTGATCCTTCACTTCAACTTCGAAGAGCTCCGCGCGCTTTCGGCCGCGATAGAGCTCATGGCGACCGACAGTGGTCGCTTCGGTGCGGTTGCCGCACCGCCGGAGGGCGTGGCGAAGGTGGAGCAGCTCCTTCCCCGCCTCACGGGCGACTTCAGCATCGACTCGCTGGAAGACCAGCGCCGCGTTCGCGAGGCGGTCGGCATCCTGGTGACCGACCTGCACCGCCGGCTGGACGACAAGGTGCTGGAGTTCCATCCGGCGCACGAGGAGGCGGTCGCGCTGTACTTCGACTACGCGCACGGCCGCACCGTCCTGAACCGCCTGGACCGCATGGGCGCCCAGATGGAGGCGATCATCGACCTGATCGGCGACCACAGCGCCGCGGTCAACTTCCCGGACTGAAGCAACGTCCGCGTGTCGAGAGAAAGGCCCCGCACCGAGCACCGGTGCGGGGCCTTTTTGCGCGCCGGAATGGGAGTTGCGACCGCGGGAGGGCTCACCCGCTGAAGGAGACGAGCATGGACCAGAACGACACCGGCGCCAATCAGGGCAACGAGGACACCCGCGCCGCGGAGGCCCACTCCCAGAACGCGCACGACAACCTGGAAGCCCTCCGCGACCAGAACCGCCGCACCGAAGCTACCGCCGGCGACTCCGCCAACCACCCCGTCGGCCAGCAGGACGTCATCAGCAATGGCGGCGGCAGCGAAAAACTCATCTCGAACGCAACGGGCGGCCGCACCTCGGGCACCACCGGCACGGCGTCGGAAGACAACACGCAGGCTGCAGCGAACGTGGCCAACGCGCAGGACAACCGCGACGCCCTGGCCGACCAGGCTCGGCGCACGGAGGAGACCACGCCGGACGCGGTTCGCGATCCGATCCGGCAGCCGGATAGCCAGCGGTAGAGCGCGGGCTACCGGCCCCCTCCCCGCTCGTTCCTCGCTGCCCCTCCCCCAAACTGCTGGGGGAGGGGCGTACGCATGGGGTGGTGCGCGGCGGGCTCCCCCTCTCCCCGGCCCTCTCCCCAGCAAGCGGGGGAAAGGGTGCACTCCGACCCCTACCCGGCATCCGCTGTAGGGGCGCGATTCATCGCGCCCGTGCCCGATGCTGCTCCCACCGCCCGCATCTCGCACCCGAATCCGCGCCCGCGCCCGGCGCTGCTCCGCCGCCCACGTCTCACACCGAAACCCGTAGGGGCAGACCTGCGTGTCTGCCCTCCCCTGCCCTGACTCGACCCCTGCCATTGGTCCAGATCTTTGTAGGGGCCGCCCCACGTGGCTGCCCGTACCCTCCC
>DASVVI010000982.1:0-6917 GCA_036386635.1 Longimicrobium sp. | reverse complement strand
CTGCGGGTTGTCCACCTGCTCCGGCGTCACGCGCGCCGGGTCAGGAGCATTCAGGAGCTCGTCGATGTCGCAGGCCGCGAGCGGAAGGGCGACCGCGCCCACCACAAGGAGCCGGGGAAGGGGCCGAAGCCCCTTCCGGAGGTTGAAGTTGTTTCGCATTGGCATCCTTAGAAGGTGAGGTCGATGCGCGCGCTGAGTGTGCGCACCGGCGGCTGCGTGTTGAACTCACCCTGGGTGAAGTTGCTGCCGCCGCCCTCGTTGCTTTCCGGGTCGAGCCCGGTGTAGTCCGTCCAGGTGCGCAGGTTACGCCCGGAGAGCGTAAGGCTCGCGCCGCGCAGGAACGGCAGGTTGCGGCCGAGGGCCTCCGGCGTGCCGAGGCGCACCGAGAGCTCGCGCCACTTCACGAAGTCCGCGTCCTCCACGTACCCGGCCCGCGTACGGCTCGAAGCCGCGATCAGGTTGGCCGCCACGTAGCGCGCCTGGTCGCCCAGCGAAGCCGCCGTGTCGGCGATCGCGGCGCAGGTGCCCAGCGCCGGGGTGCCCGACGCACACCGGAAGTACTCGGTGTAGTTGACGATCTTGTTGCCGGCGCGGCGCTCGAAGAGCGTCGAGATCGTCACGTTCTTGAACAGCGTCAGGTCGGCCGAGAACGACTGCGAGTTGGTCGGCAGCTGCGGCCCAAGGTACTGGAGCGCCACCGTGTCCAGCTTGCCGGTCAGGTCGTTGCGCTGCGTCACGTTGAAGTTCGCGGTGTCCACGAACACCTCGGTGCGCGAGATCCGGCCGTCGCGGTTGATGTCCTCGTAGCGGTACGGAATCTGGAAGAAGCCGCCCACCGCGAAGCCCTCACGGTGCGCCTGCTCACCGCGGTTGATCAGGATGGGGGCGATGTTCTCGCCCAGCTCCTCGATCTTGTTGTTCAGCGTGGTCGCCGAAACGCGCACGTTGAGGCGCGAGTTCGTGCGGTCCAGCAGCAGCGCGTTCAGGCCGAGCTCGGTGCCCCAGTTGCGCACGCTGCCCAGGTTCTCGAACACGCTGGCGCCCACACCCAG
The DNA here is from genome assembly GCA_036386635.1 of Longimicrobium sp. Classification (GTDB taxonomy): domain Bacteria; phylum Gemmatimonadota; class Gemmatimonadetes; order Longimicrobiales; family Longimicrobiaceae; genus Longimicrobium. Next base: position 5,865 of record DASVVI010000982.1, on the reverse strand, counting down.
CGAAGTGGCCAGCGGGCGCGCCACGAGCGCGTCCGTCGAGCGCTTCGTGAAGTACGTGAAGTCCGCGGAAAGGCGGTCCTCGAAGAACCCCAGGTCGGCGCCCGCCTCGTACTCGCGGGTGCGCTCCGGCCGCAGGTTGGCGTTACCCGTCTGGTTGATGACGGCGGCGAGCACGTCCTGGCCGCCGATCTGCACCGGCGAGCTGGCGAAGAACGTCTCGGCCTGGCCGAACGACGGGCGCAGGCCCGACTCGCCGTACGCCGCGCGCAGGCGCAGGTTGCTCAGGAAGCTGAGCTCCGGGAAGAACGGCTCCTCGCTCACCACCCACGACACGTTGGCCGCCGGGTAGAGGATGAAGTCGCTGATCAGCCCGCTGTTCTGGTCGCCGCGAACGCTGGCGGCGAAGAACAGCCGGTCGCGGAACGCGAACTCCTGGCGCGCGAACGCACCGAAGATCTTGTCGTTCGTGAGCGTCTCGCTCACGCTGAAGAGCTGCGTGGTGGCGCTGCACGAAGCCGTGCCGGCCAGCGAGCCTTCACCGTAGCAGGTGGTGCCCTCGAAGCGCTGCTGCTGGAAGCTGGTGCCCACCGTGGTGGTGGCGGTCAGCGCCGACGACAGGTCGAAGTTGCCCACGCCCGTCAGGTTGGCCGTGTACTGGTAGTTGTTGTAGCGCTGCGAAGCCCGGTACCCGCGGCCGTACGTCACGTTGATCGGGTTGAACGTCGCGTCCGGCCCGAAGTCCTCGTGGTCGTAGCGGGTGTAGAAGTCGAGGCCCGTGTTCGCGTTGATGGACAGCCACGAGAGCGGACGGAAGTTGCCGTTCGCGCCCACGATGAAGCGGTCCAGGTCCTGCTCGGTGGTGAACTGCGTCACGTCACCCGTGTTCAGGCTGAACGGCTGGCCCGGGCGCGTGCCCGGCCCGCCGAACGACTGGTCCTGCAGCCGCGGGGTGTACACCGCCGCGCCCAGCAGGCCGCCGATGAGCGGGCTGAACAGCGAGTTGTCGCCCTGGTTGAACACCGCCTGGCTCTGGATGTAGCCGGCGTTCACCTGCACCGTCAGGTCGGGACGGACCTGCGCGTTCAGGTTGGCGCGGAGGTTGTTGCGGCCGAGCGTGTTCACGCTGATCACGCCCTGCTCCTCGTCACGGTCCACCGACAGGTAGTACGTGACCGCCTGCGTTCCGCCGGACACGTTCAGGCCGGTCTTGAGGCGGTTGCCCGTCTCGAACGGCCGGGTGCGCGGGTCCATCAGCGGGTTGAACCGGTACGCCGCGTTCTGCGTGCACAGGGCGCGGGCGCGCGACTCGTTGGCGCAGAAGGAGTAGCCCACGGTGTTGAGCCGGCCGGTCGTGTCGTTGTAGACCGGAAGCGACCCGGTGGGGTTCGAGGCGGCGAACTGCACGGCCGTGTACGAGAACGGGTAGTCCGTCTCGTCCTTGATGCGCCCCGCCTCCGCGTAGCCGCGCCACGTGGTCTTGCCGGCACGGCCGCGGCGGGTGGTGATCAGCAGCACGCCGTTGGCGGCCGCCGTCCCGTACAGCGCCGAGGCAGCGGGCCCCTTGAGGACTTCGACGTTCTCGATGTCCTCGGGGTTGAGGTCGTTCAGGCGGCTCGGCGACTGGCCGCCGATCGCGATGCCGCCGCGCCCGTTGGTCGCGAGCACGCCGTCCACGTAGATCAGCGGCTCATTGGAGAGCGACAGCGAGTTGGCGCCGCGGATGCGGATGCGCTGCGAGGTCCCGGTGGTGCCGGAGGTGCCCTGCAGCGTCACGCCCGAGGTACGGCCGGTAAGCACCTGCGCAACGGTGGTGATGGGGCCGCGGTTCAGGTCGGCCACGCCGATGCTGGTGATGTTGGTGCCGGCTTCGCGGCGGCGCTCGGCCTGGCCGGTCACCGCGTTCACCACCACGCCTTCGAGCGCCACGGCCGAGGCCGCCAGCGAGAAGTTCTGGGTGGTGGTCTGGCCCGCCGTCACCGTGACCGAGCGGCTGCCGGCAGCGCGGCCGATGACGCTCACGTTGAGCGTGTACGAGCCGGGCTCCACGGCCGTGATCCGATAACGGCCGGCGGCGTCCGTCACCGTCTGCCGCGCCGTTCCGCCGATGCGAACCTGTGCACCGCTGATCGCGGCGCCGTTCTCCGCCGCCGTCACCTGCCCGGTCACCTCGCCACGTCCCTGGGCCTGCGCCAGGTTGGGGAGGCTGACCAGCGCGAGCAGCAGCGACGCGCAAAGCGTACGAAGCTTACCCATGTGTATCCTCCTGATCGATTTCTCCTGCGGCCACCTGGACCCAAGTGTCCCGGCGGCCCGCCCGCGTACTCACCTGCCCGACCCCGCTGCGCACACCTCCTGTCAAGAGAGTTGGGAACGGGACCCGCAAATGCCCTGCACCTGCAACCGCGACCTGCCTCCCGGCGGATGGGGGTCCTCTTTCGAGCGGACGTTCGTATGACCGAAGCCGAGCATGAAAGGGTTCCCGCCGGGAGTCCTGCAATCTCTGTATGATTCCGGATTACTGTTACGTTAGCGCCGTATCAGATATCCGTCAATCGCCCACACGCAATTTGCGTGACGCTCGTGCAGAATGCGACACAAACGTTTTGCCTCGAACGCGCAAAGCGAACGGATTGTTGAAGTTGCGCGATCCCCTGCCGGTCAGCTCCAGCGCACCCGGGCGAAGTGGCGCTTCCCCTTCTGCAACACCATCTCCCCCCTGGCTGCTACACGGGCATCACGGGCCGTCACCTTTTCGCCGTCCACCTGCACCGCGCCCTGCTCGATCTGGCGCTGCGCGTCCGCGTTGGAGGAGGCGAGCCCCACCCTCACCAGCAGCCGGGAAAGTGCCACCTGGCCGTCCTGCACCGCCAGCGACGGCTCATCAGCGGCCACCTCGTGCAGTGGGATGTCGTCCGGCACTTCGCGGCGCCGGAAGACCTGGTCGAACCGGTCGGAAGCCGCGCGCCCCGCTTCGGCGCCGTGGTACAGCTCCACTATCCTCGCCGCGAGGGCGCGCTTGGAGGTGTACGGGTTCTCCCTGACCCCCGCCAGCGCCTGCTCCAGCTCGGCGGAGGGGAGCCCCGCCGCCAGCCGCCACCACTCCTCCAGCAGCGCGTCCGGTATGGAAAGGGTGCGGCCGTACTGCTGGTCCGGGTCGTCGGCGATCCCCACGTAGTTGTCGTAGCTCTTCGACATCTTGTGGACCCCGTCCGTCCCCCGCAGCAGCGGCATGAGGAGGCACACCTGCGCTTCCTGGCCGTACCGCTCCTGGAGGTCGCGCGCCACCAGCAGGTTGAACTTCTGGTCAGACCCGCCCAGCTCCACGTCCGCCTTCAGCTCCACCGAGTCGTACCCCTGCATCAGCGGGTACATGAACTCCACCACCGAGATGGGCCGCCCCTCGTTGAAGCGCTTGCTGAAGTCGTCGCGCTCCAGCATCCTCGCCACGGTGTACTTGGCGGTCAGCTCCAGCAGGTCCTTGAGCCGCAGCGGGCGGAGCCAGCTGGAGTTGTACTCGATGCGCGTCCGCTCCGGGTCCAGCACGCGGTGCACCTGCTCGGCGTAGGTGCGGCCGTTCTCGCGGACCTCTTCCTCGGTCAGGTGCGGGCGCTGGTCGTTGCGCCCCGTGGGGTCGCCGATGAGGGCGGTGTAGTCGCCCATCACGAACACCACGTCGTGCCCTAACTCTTGAAACGTTCTAAGCTTGCGTAATGAGACAGCGTGCCCGATGTGGAGGTCCGGCCGGGTGGGGTCGAAGCCCTGCTTCACCACCATGGGCTTCCCCTCGCGCACCGAGCGCTCCACCTTGCGCGCCAGCTCGCTTTCGGGAACGATCTCCAGCGTGTCGCGCCGGATCTCGTCCATCTGCTCGTTGACGGGGGCGAAGCGGTGGGAGGGCATGGGTGGCTGGGTCGAAAACGCGGTGGATCGGTCGGAATGGAGCCCGTCAGTGTAGCCGGTGCGCGGCGGCGCGCGCAACCCCATGGGGAACATATGGCGAACGAATCCGTCTTCACCTTCGACACCACGCACCACGCGCTCTGGGCCGAGGAGCTGGCCGGGGAGGCGGGGATTCCGGTGGAGGTGATCCCCGCGCCGCCGGCCGCGCAGGCGCGCTGCAGCCTGGCGCTCGCCACCCTGCCGGAAGAGGTGCCGCGGCTGGCGGAGGAGCTACGCGCCGGCGGTGTCCCCTTCGCCCTCTTCGGCTGACGCCTCCCCCGCGTGGGCGCTCCACGCGGTGAAGTACGACTCCATCCAGTCGTAGATGGAGGCCATCCCCTCCTGCATCGGCCGCATCGCCCGCTCGCGCTCGTCGCGCGGAAGGAGGAGCGCGTCGCGGATCTGGAGCGCGCACGCCTCGGGATCGTACGGATTCACCAGCACCGCGCCCTCCATCTCCTCCGCCGCGCCGGCGAAGCGGGAAAGGACGAGCACCCCGCGCGTGTCGGTCTGGCTGGCGACGAACTCCTTGGCCACCAGGTTCATCCCGTCCTGCAGCGACGAGACGATGCACACGTCGGCCATGCGGTATAGTACCGCCAGCCGCTCGGGCGGGAGCGACTGCTTGAGGAGGTGCACGGGGCGCCACTCCGCGGTGCCGAAGCGCTCGTTGATGCGCCACACCTGCTGGTCCACCTTCTGGCTCAGCTCGTCGTACGCCGCGATGTCGCTGCGCGAGGGAACGGCCACCTGCACGAAGGTGAAGCGCCCGCGCAGCTCGGGATAGCGATCCCACAGCAGCTCCAGCGCCTTGAGCTTCTCGGGGATCCCCTTGGAGTAGTCCATCCGGTCGACTCCCACTCCCACCATCCCGCCGCCGGGCGCGTAGCGGGCCCGCAGCCGCTCCATCGCCGCCTCGGCGCCGGGCGCGGTGGCCGCCGCGCGGAACTGGTCCACGTCGATGGAGATGGGAAAGGCGCCCACGTGGCAGGTGTGCCCTTCCAGCGTGGCGGTGCGTGCCTCCATGTCCACGGTGGCGCCGGCCAGCTCCGCGGCGCAGCGCAGGAAGTTGTCCGCGAAGCCGGCCAGGTGGAATCCCATGAGGTCGTTGGCCAGCATCCCGCGCAGGAGGAAGCCGGCCTGGGGCGCCAGGCGGAAGACGTCGTACGGGGGAAAGGGGATGTGCCAGAAGTGGGCGAGCGCCAGCCCCGGCCGCCGCGCCCTCACCAGGAGCGGGGCGAGCGCCAGGTGGTAGTCCTGGAACCAGACCACAGCGTCGTTGCCGCTCACCTCTTCCAGCACCGCCTCGGCGAAGCGGCGGTTGACGCGGCGGTAGCGCTCCCAGTAGCGCGAGCGGACGCGGGTGAGGTCGGGGCGCAGGTGGCAGATGGGCCACAGGAACTGGTTGCTGAACCCCAGATAATAGCGGTTGACGTCGTGGTGGGTGAGCCAGATGCGGCGGAGGGTGTAGCCCGGGTCTTCGGGGGGCACGCGCACGCGCTGGCCGGCGTCGACCGCCTGGGCGTCCGCCTCGCCGCTCCCCCACGCCACCCACGTTCCGCCCAGCGCCTGCATCAGCGGGTCGAGCGCGGAGGTCAGGCCCCCGGCCGGGCGGCCCACCTCCATCTCGCCGACCTCCTCCGACCAGCGGTGCTCGTACGGCTCGCGGTTGGACACCACCACCAGCCGCCGCCCCCCGAACAGGGTGCGGAAGAGGGGGCCCAGGGCTTCGGGGGAGATGGACATGGGGCGGGGGGAGGGGCAACGGGCGTGCCAGGGAGGGGTGCGTGAGTGCGTGAGTGCGTGAGGTGCGGGAACAGGGATGCAGGGTTTTGCGTGCGGGGGCATGGGGGCGGCGCGCGGGCGGGCACGGGCAGCCACGTGGGGCGACCCCTACGGGATTGGTGTGCGTGGGCGGGCGTCGGG
>DASVVI010000981.1:0-5098 GCA_036386635.1 Longimicrobium sp. | reverse complement strand
AGGATCTACTGCGCGTTGCGAGGGGCTCGTGGTGAACCCGCGGTCCTCGTGCTACACCGGCTAGATCCTTTGGTCGCCGCCGGAGCTTGCAGTGCACCGTGAAGACCGGGGAGGCGGCTCCCTCAGGATGACAAAAGGGGGGGCACGCCGCACGCTTTGGCACTTGGCACTTGGCACTTGGCACTTGGCACTGCGGTCCGTAAACTCCGTATACTTTCGCGCCTCCTCCAACCGACGAATCGATGCTGCTGGGAGCACACGTGTCCACCGCCGGCGGGTGCTGCAACGCGCCCGGGCGCGCCGAGGAGATCGGCGCGACCGCCATCCAGATCTTCACCAAGCAGCCCAACCGCTGGGCCGAGGTGGAGGTGGGAGAGACGGACGCGGCCACGTTCCGCGAGGCAATCGCGGCGCTGGCGATCGGCTTCACCAACGCACACGATTCGTACCTCATCAACCTCGCCACCGCCGACCCGGTGCTGCGCGAAAGGTCGCTGGAGGCGTTCAGGGGCGAGCTGCGGCGGGCGGAGCGGCTGGGGCTCGATGCGCTCGTAACGCACCCAGGCAACGCGACGGACAGCGACATGGCACGCGGGCTGGCGCAGAACGCCGCGCTGATCGAGCAGGCGCTGGAAGAGGTTCCCGGCACCACCATGGTGCTGCTGGAGACGACGGCGGGAGCCGGGCGCGTGCTGGGGTCAACCTTCGAGGAGCTGGCGGAGATCATCGACCGCATCTCTCCCCTTCAACGCCACCGCGTGGGCGTGTGCCTGGACACATGCCACGTCTATTCCGCCGGTTACGACGTGCGCGAGGACTACGACGGCGTCATCGCGCGGCTGGCGGACACGGTGGGACTCGACCGCCTGCGCCTCCTGCACCTGAACGACTCCAAGTGCCCGTTCGGCAGCAAAAAGGACCGCCACGAGGCGATCGGCGAAGGGTCGCTGGGCGACGAGCCGTTCCGGCGCATCATGACCGACGAGCGGCTCGCGTCGCTGCCCAAGGTACTGGAGACGCCAAAGGGTGACGACCACGCGGCCACCGACCGGGCGAACCTGGCGAGGCTCCGTGGCTTCCTCGCGTAGCCGGATACGGAACCCCCTCGCCTTGCGGGGGGTACGGCGCCACTGATGACCGCTGCCCGCAGACCCGTTTCCGCCGCGCGCCGTGCCGCGCTGCTACTGGCCGCGCTGCTCCACCTTACGGGTGTGGCGGCGGGACCGGTGCTGCATGCATGGGCCGGGGGGGCGACGGCAGCCGCTTCCACCGTCGAGGCGCGGCGCGACGATGCGCCCGGCGTGGCGCACGACGAGTACAGTTGCGTTCTCTGCCAGGTAGCGCGGTCCCACGGCCTTCCGGCCGCGGCACACGACTCCGGGGTGAGCGCGCTCGAGCGCGCCCCGCTGGTCTCCCTTCCGGCGCCGGCCCTCCCGGCGTCTCCGCTCTCCCGCGCGCGGGCGCGGGCACCCCCAGCCACTTTCGTCTGACCCGCGCCACGGCGCCGGGTCGCACCATTCGAAAGCTCCGTCGCGCTCCGCCCCCTGGGGGGCAGGTGCCGCGGCGGCTGGTGGCAGCATACGCGGGCATCCTGCCCGCATCTCCCGCAACCGCAAGAACATGCGCAGAATCCTCTGCATATTTTCGCTCCTGCTGGGTGCCGCTTCAGCGGCGTCCGCGCAGGTGACTCCCGCGCGCCCGGACTCGGCACGCGCGGACTCCATTGCCCGCGCCGATTCCATCGCGGCGCTTCGCGAGCTGGAAGGCGCCGCGCGGGATACCACACCGGCGGTGGGGGGCGGCCCGGCCGCACGCCTCCTTCCCGACATCAGCGTGGTGGGCGACATGGTGGCCGACCTTTCGCCCGAGGGGAGCACCCAGGAAGACGGCAGCCGCTTCGGGATCCGCGAGGTGGAGGTCGCCCTCCAGTCCGCCGTGGACCCGTACTTCCGCGGCGACGTGTTCCTGGGCGTCTCGGACGAGGAGGGGATCGCCATCGAGCAGGCGTACCTCACCACCACTTCGCTTCCACACGCCGTGGAGGTGCGGCTGGGGCGCATCCTGATGCCTTTCGGCAAGCAGAACACCACCCATCGGCACGACCTGCACACCACCGAGTACCCGTACGTCATCCAGCGCTTCTTCGGCGCGGAAGGGCTGAAGGGCACCGGCGTCGCGGCCAGCCGCCTGTTCGCGCCGTTCGGCTTCTTCCAGGAGCTGCAGGTGACGATGGTGGACGGGCTGGGCGAGCCGGTGGAAGGGCTCGGAACCCGGGAGCCGCTCAACCGGAAGCTGGGCGGGCTGGGGTACTCGGCACGCCTGCGCAACTACGTGGACCTGTCGCAGAGCCGCAACGTGGAGCTCGGCTTCAGCGCGCTGACGGGGAAGCGGGCGCAGGAGATCGACGTGCCCGCCGACGCTCTCTTCAACGCCGTGGGCGTGCGGCAGACCACGCTGGGCGCTGACCTCACGTACCGCTGGCGACCGCTTCAGCAGGGCCTCTATCGCTCGCTGATCGTGCAGGCCGAGGTGATGCGCCAGCTCAACGGCCGGGCGGACGACCTTTTCGAGGACGTGTATCTGGGGCCGGACCGCGACTTCACCGGCGCGTACGCGTTCGCGCGCTACCAGCTCGGCCAGCGCCTCTTCGCGGGGGTGCGTGGCGACTGGGTGCAGGACCCGCAGGCGGATGGCGACGAGCTGCGCGCGGGCTCCGCGTACCTGGAGTTCTTCCCCAGCGAGTTCTCCAAGCTCGGCGCCGCGTTCGAGCGGCTGCAGCCGGGGCGCGGCGACGGGGTGAACCGCGTGCTGCTGCAGGCGACCTTCGCCCTGGGGCCGCACAAGCCGCATCCGTTCTGAGCGTCCCGATCTTCCGGCACTTACGAAAACCCGAGCGAGGAGACACCTCGATGCACATGTTGAAGACGACCGCCGCGGCACTGTTCGCCCTGGCGCTCGCGGGCGGCGCCGCCGCCGCGCAAAGACCCCTCAAAGTGGTCACCAGCACCACCGACCTCGCGGACATCGCCGAGGCGGTGGGCGGGGCACGCACCAACGTGGTGCACATCAGCGAGGGGTACCAGGACCCCCACTTCGTGGAAGCGAAGCCCTCCTTCATCCTGCAGCTTCGCGACGCGGACGTGTTCGCGTTCGTGGGGCTGGAGCTGGAGGTGGGATGGATGCCCCTGCTGGTGGACGGGGCCCGCAACCCGCGCATCCGGCAGGGCGGCACCGGCTACCTGGACGTCTCGTCCGCCATCCCGGTGCTGGACCGCGCGCGCGGCGGCGTGGACCGCAGCCAGGGTGACGTGCACGCAGCGGGCAACCCGCACTACTGGCTCGATCCCGAGAACGGGCGGCGCATCGCGCGGCTCTTCCGCGACCGCTTCACTCGCCTGGATCCCGGCAGCTCGGCCGTGTACGCCCGCAACACCGCGGCCTTCGAGGCGCGCCTCAACGCCGCCGAGCGCGGATGGGCTCCGCAGCTCGCGCAGATCCGGGGCAAGCCCGTGGTGGCGTGGCACACGAGCTGGCGCTACTTCGCCGGCTACAACGGGATGAACATCGTAGGCTTCATGGAGCCCAAGCCGGGGGTTCCGCCCTCGCCGTCGCACCTGGCCGGGCTGATCGCCACCATCCGCCGCACGGGCGCCAAAGCGATCGTGATGGAGCCCTTTTACGACCGCAGGACGGCCGACTTCGTGGCGCAGCGCACCGGGGTGAAGGTGCTCATCCTTCCGCCGTCGGTGGGGGGCGTCCGTGGCGTGAACGACTACATCTCGCTGATGCAGTACGACATGCGCCAGCTCGCCGAAGCCCTGCGATGACCGACCTGGTGACCTTTGACCGCGTGGCGCTGGGGTACGGGCGCCGCACGGTCCTCGCCGGCCTGGACTTCACCGTGCCGGAGGGCGACTTCCTGGGGCTGGTGGGGCCCAACGGGGCGGGGAAGACCACCGTGCTGCGCGCCATCCTGGGCTCGCTGAAGCCCCAGAGCGGCACGGTTTTGCGCGCGCCCCGGCTGCGCTTCGGCTACGTGCCGCAGCGCGACCAGGTGGACTACAACTTTCCGCTGCGGGTGGTGGACGTGGTGCTGATGGGCCGATTCGACCGCATCGGGCTGGGGCGGCGGCCCACCGCGCGCGACCGTGAGCTCGCGCTCGCGTCGCTGGAGCACGTGGGAATTCTGGACCTGGCGGACCGGCTCCTGGCCGACCTTTCCGGCGGGCAGAAGCAGCGCGCCCTCATCGCCCGCGCGCTGGTGGGCGAGCCCACGGTGCTGGTGCTGGACGAGCCCACCAACGGGATGGACCTGGTCTCCACCACCCAGATCCTGGGGCTGGTTCGCGAGCTCCACGAGCGGGACGGGCTCACCGTCATCATGGTGAGCCACGCGCTCAACGAGGTGGCCAACTACGTGGACCGCATCGCGCTGGTGGTGGGCGGCGGCTTCCGCATCGGCGCGGTGGACGACATCATGACGGTGGAGACGCTCAGCGAGATGTACGGTATCCCGGTGGAGGTGGACTCCTTCAACGGGCACCGGATCGTGCTGGCGCGCCGCGACGCGACGGAGGCGGGCCGTGTTTGACGCCATCCTCCTCTTTCGCGAAGCGCTGTACGGCGCCCTCGTAATCGCGCTCGCCTGCTCGGTGCTGGGGGTGTACGTGGTGCTGCGCCGCATCGTCTTCGTGGGGGCGGCCCTTGCGCAGCTCTCGTCGGCGGGGATCGCGCTGGCGCTCTGGCTGGCGGGGCTTTCGGTGATGTCCGGGGTGCAGGCCCACCCGGTGCTCCTGTCGCTGGTGGCCACCATGGGCGGCGCCGTCTTCTTTGGCACGGGCGCCAGCGGGCGCGGGCGGGTTCCGCCGGACGCCACCATCGGCGTGGTGTACGCCGTCGCGGCGGCAGCGGGCATCCTGCTGGTGGCCAAGGCTTCGTCCGGCGAGGCGCACGACATCTTCCTCACGGGCAACATCCTGGGGATCACCCGCGGCAACACGCTGGTGCTGTTGGCCGTGACGATCCCCGTGCTCGTGCTGCACCTCGCCTTCTACAAGGAGTTCCTCTTCGTCTCGTTCGACCGCGAGACGGCGCGCAC
>DASVVI010000980.1:0-2898 GCA_036386635.1 Longimicrobium sp. | reverse complement strand
ATATTAGACCCGGAGTCCGAGAAGGCGGACTTTGTGCGTTTGTTGCAGCGAGTTTATCGCCTAAAAAACAACAGAAGCCCCGCGGCGTCTGCCACGGGGCTCCGTGTGCTTCATCGTCCCCAGCTACGGGAGCGTGGCGGGAGCGTAGCCGTGCGTGCCGAGCGTGAGCATCCCTCCCGCATAGGTGCCGGCGAGCGGATACAGGTCGGGGTATGCCACGGAATAGCTGCGGTTGAGCGTGATCGTCGTGCCGGAGAGCTGGTACGTCCCATCCTCGCGGCTCGACCCGGGAAGGCCCCGTATCGAAGTGTCGCGCCGGTACCGGCCGTCTGCCCAGAGCCAGACCGTTGCGCCGCTCACCGCGGCTACACGCCAGTCAACCGCGCTCGGAGGCCCACCGTTGACGGTCTGGAGGTTGTGAACCGTATAGGTGAGCGACGGGCCGGCGTCGGCCCCTTCGCGGACGTACACGCACCGCGACGCGTTGGCGCACGAGGCGATCGTCGCGACTGCGCCGGACACGACGAGCCGGCTCCCTCCAGGCAGCTCGATGGTCGAGTCGTTTACCACCGTGTACGTGCCCGCCGAGGTGGAGTTCGTCCCCAATCCGGACTCGGTGTGTGTCAGCTGGAAATGCCCATCCGCTCCAATCCGAAGGGTCTCGCCCAACACCCAGGCCCACACCGTCCCCTTGCTGTCGCTGCTACGAATGCCATACGGCAGAGGCTCCGCGCCGACGGTGCGCAGCTTGTACACGCCGGGCGCACCGAACTCCACGGCGGGCGGACCCAGCTCGTCATCGGAGCAACCCCACTGCGCCATCAACAGGGTGAGCAAACAGATCGCGCGCAACGGCTTCATGAATCCCTCTGAATCTGGTTTCGACGGAGGACCGCGGAGAGATGCGGGGGCGGCGCCGTGCCGCGGCGCGCTTCCAACATAACAAACGTTCCAGGGGGGTCAAGATCCCACAAACGCGCACAACAAAGTCCCACCGCACGTGCAAACATGCGGTGGGACAGTGCGCTCGACAGGATTCGAACCTGTGGCCTTCGCCTCCGGAGGGCGACGCTCTATCCAGCTGAGCTACGAGCGCAGATGTTCAGGGAGGCGAACAAGCCGAGTTCTGTCCCCGGCGAGGCGGGGGAGGACCATTTCTCTGGGACCAGTCCGTGAGGCGCCCGTCCGATCTCCCCTCCTTACGCTTGCTCGTATCGCCCTTTCTGACGATGTTCGATGTATCAAAACTTCTTCAGACTTGGTGATGAGGTTAGGCCGATGCATTTCAACATCGAGATCGAGCGCGAAGACGATGGCCGCTGGATCGCTGAGGTTCCGGACATGCCCGGGGTGATGGTGTACGGCGAGGACCGCGCGTCCGCCGTCGCCAAGGTGCAAGCGTTGGCGCTTCGGGTTCTCGCCGAAAAAGTCGAGCATGGCGAGGCGGTTCCGGAGCTGGTCAGCGTCTCGTTCCTTGCAGCATGAGCATCTGGCCGAGCGCAAAGGCTCGACGTGTTCTTGCGGCCCTGCTTCGGATCGGATGGACGGTGAAGCGCCACGACGGCACGTCTCACCGGACGCTCGCCCGTGACGGCTGGCCAGATTTCGTGTTCGCGTTCCACGACTCGGACGAGATCGGCGGGCGAATGCTCTCGCGAATCGCAAAGCGCACGGGCCTCAAGCCGACAGACTTATAAGACGCGAGCTCCTGGGAGCGGGCTGCGGCGCATGCCGAGGATGGGGCTCTCAAGGCGGCAGCCAAACAAAAGAAGCCCCGCGGCAAAGTGCCGTGGGGCTTCGTGTTGGTGCAGTGCGCTCGACAGGATTCGAACCTGTGGCCTTCGCCTCCGGAGGGCGACGCTCTATCCAGCTGAGCTACGAGCGCAGATGTTCAAGGGAGGCGAATAAGCCGAGTTCTGTCCCCGGCGAGCCGGGGGAGGACCATTTCTCTGGGACCGGCGTTGCCGCCGGCCTCGTGCAGCCTACCCGTGACTGTGAAGAACCGGAGTCCTTCGCGGGACGGGCCGCCCCTCGTCACTGCTTGGCCTTGCTCCGGGTGGGGCTTGCCGTGCCACGGCTGTCGCCAGCCGCGCGGTGCGCTCTTACCGTCACCGTTTCACCCTTGCCTGTGCTGCCCCAATGGGAGCCATCGGCGGTTTGCTTTCTGTTGCGCTTTCCATCGCCTCGCGGCGCCCGGACGTTATCCGGCACCCTGCCCTGCGGAGCTCGGACTTTCCTCGACGCGAACGCCGCGGTCCTCACTCGCCTCCCAGATCCCGAATTGTCAAAACCGCGATGCCCAGGAGAGGACTCGAACCTCCACGCCGGTTAAGGCACCAGATCCTTAGTCTGGCCTGTCTACCAATTTCAGCACCTGGGCACAAACAACAGCCGGTACCAGGCTTCGGACAGTGCTCTCGAGAGGACTCGAACCTCCACGGGCTTACGCCCACTAGATCCTGAATCTAGCGCGTCTACCAATTCCGCCACAAGAGCGAGAATGTCCGTAGCTGGTACCGACTGGCCGGTGGCGTGGGGGTTAGCCACGCCGCCGAAGTGCGCCCGGAGAGATTCGAACTCCCGACCTTCTGATCCGTAGTCAGACGCTCTATCCAGCTGAGCTACGGGCGCATATACCGACGGTTCTGTCAAAAAAACACGCTTGCGCGTGAAGTGCACCGAGTAGGAATCGAACCTACAACCTTGGGATTAAGAGTCCCCTGCTCTGCCAGTTGAGCTATCGGTGCGTTGCCACTGGAAGCCCTTCAAGCTAAACAAACCAGCCGGTTGTGTCAACCGCCCGCGCCCTCCCATTTCCAGCTACGGGCGTTGCGGGGCCAAGAATATGCCATCGCCCCACCACATCGTCAACCCCTCGCGGCCGGGGCGGTTCCGGAG
>DASVVI010000979.1:0-5330 GCA_036386635.1 Longimicrobium sp. | reverse complement strand
GCGAGCACGTCCTGCACGCCGGTGCCCGTGCACCCGGCGAGCGCGCACGCAGCCGCGATGGGCGCGAGGCGGATGGAAGGAGAGCGCATCGCCGTCACTCCTTCAGCGTGTACAGGTACGCGGCGATGTGGCGCGCGTCCTGATCGGTCACTCCCAGGTCGGGCATCGCCGTTCCGGGCTTGATCCCCTGCGGATGGATGATCCAGCTCACCAGCTCGTGCGGCGTGTTGGGCACCCGCCCCGCGATGAACCTCCGCCCGCTCCACGCCGCCAGCGGCGGCGCCGTCAGCCCCCGCGCCCCGCGCACGCCGGGGATCACGTGGCAGCCCCCGCATCCGTACGCGCGGATCGCCGCCGGCCCCTCCTTTGGCTTCCCGCCCGGCACCGTGTACCGCTCGCCCAGCCGCGGGTCCAGATCGCGCAGGCAGGCGCCCAGCATCGCCGTGCACGCGAGCGCAAGCAGTCCCCGCAGGGGGACTTCCCGCAGTTGTTGCAGCGACTTCAGTCGCCGGTCTGTGGGGGCCGGGCGCATCACTTCACCCCCGCGTGGTACGGCCCGCCGCGCGGCTCCAGCGATTGCACGTAGGCGACGATGCGCCACACCTGGTCTTCGGGGATCTGCCCCGCGAAGGACGGCATCCCGTCGGGGCGGCCGTGGAGGATGGATTCGGCGATGTCCACGCCGCGCCCGCCGTAGCGCCACTGGTCATCCCAGAGCGTGGGGCCGATGCCGCCGCCGCCCTCGCCGTGGCACCCCTTGCAGTTCATCCAGTTGTAAAGCCGCCGTCCCTCCTGGATCGCCTTCACGTCGTCCTCATACGGGTTGTCCACGGGGAGGCCGCGCGAGCGGAACGCCTCCGCCCCCGCCTTTCCCGGCCCCGGCCGCACCCGCATCGCCGTGTCGCGGATCTCGTGCGACTGCGTGACGTGCCACGCCTTGGGCGCCTTCTCGTGGCGCTTGCACGCGCCCAGGGCGAGCGCGCACAGGAGCGCGCATGCGACCCGGCTCCACCCATTCCCCATTCCCCATTCCCCATTCCCCGCCGTCATGGCAGCGCGAACACGTAAAGGTGCCCCCCGCGCCCGGTGAACTCCGGAAGGTCGTGCATGGCGCCCGCGAAGCCCTTGTCCGCCGTCTCGTCGCGCGGATCCAGGGGAACGGAGACGACGGAGCCCGGCCACCCTCCCGGCCCCGAGAGGACCGCGACGTACTGCTTGCCGTCCGGACCGCGGTAGGAGATGGGCGGGGCGATGATCCCGGTGGCCGTCTGGAAGCGCCAGAGCACCTGGCCGGTGCGCGCGTCCACCGCCTTGAGCCAGCGGTCCATCGTGCCGTAGAAGACCAGGTCGCCGGCCGTCGCCAGGGGGCCGCTCCAGAGCACGAACTTCTCGATGATCGTCCACGCGCGCCTGCGGTTGACCGGGTCCCAGCCGATCATCTCGCCGCGGTGGCCGCCGGGGCCGGGGTACATCTTGACGCTGACGCCCATGTACGGGGTGCCCGCGATGTAGTTGGCCTCCATCCCCTCGATGTCCATGCACAGGTTGTTGGCGGGGATGTAGACGAGCCCCGTGCGCGGCGAGAAGGCGGTTGGCTCCCAGTCCTTGGCGCCGGGGACGGCCGGACAGATGCCGTGCGCCGTCTTGCCGTAGCCGGGCTTCATCGTCAGGTCCTCCACCGGCATCCCCGAGCGCGTGTCCACCCCCTTCACCACCGTGCTGTGCATGTACGGCGTGGCGGAGAGCACCTCGCCCGTGGCGCGGTCGATCACGTAGACGAAGCCGTTGCGCTCGGCGCGCACCATCACGCGGCGCATGCGCCCCTCCACCGGCATGTCCAGGAGGAGGCTCTCGTTGACGCCGTCCCAGTCGAAGACGTTGTGCGGGTCCCACTGGTACGCCCACACCGCCTCGCCCGTGTCCGGCCGCCGGGCGAAGAGGGTGGCCGTCCACTTGTTGTCGCCGGGGCGCTGCTCGGGGTTCCACGGGGCGGCGTTGGCGGTGCCGTAGTAGAGGAGGTCCAGCTCGGGATCGTAGTTGAGCCACCCCCACATGGTGCCGCCGCCGATCTTCCAGTGCTCCGCCGGCCAGGTGGTGACGCCCAGGTCGCGCCCCCGGTCCTTGGCGTAGAAGGGTCGGAAGCGCGGGCCGATCAGCACGTCGCGATCGGGCCCCGTGGCCCACGCCGTCCACGCCACGCGCCCCGTGGCCACGTCCAGCGCCCGCACCCACCCGCGCACGCCGAACTCCGCGCCGGCGTTGCCAAAGATCACCTTGTCGCGCACCACGATGGGCGCCATGGTCATCGTCTCGCCGGCGTGGATGCTCCCCAGCCGCGTGCGCCAGATCTCGCGCCCCGTCGCCGCATCCACCGCCACCGCGTAGTTGTCCAGCGTGGCGTAGAAGAGCCGTCCCGCCGCGTACGCCGCGCCGCGGTTCACGTGGTCGCAACAGGCCACGCCCTGCGCCGCGCGCGCCGGCTTGGGATCGTACACCCACTTCACCGCCGGACCCGGTTTCGTCAGGTCGAAGGCGTACAGGAGGTTGGGGAAGGAGGTGACCACGAACATGGTGTTGTCCACCACGAGCGGCGTGGCCTCCTGCCCGCGCGCCAGCTTCAGGTCGAAGTGCCAGGCGAGCTTCAGCCCCCGTACGGTGCCGGTGTTGATCTGGTCCAGCCCGCTGTACCGCGTCCCCGCGTAGTCCCTGAGCGACATCACCCACTGCCCGTCCTCCGGCCGGAAGGCGGCGGCGGCGGGGCGCGCGCGCGTCGTCTCGTGCGTGCGGCTCGCGGGCGTGGCGAAGGGGACCGCGGTGCTCTTGAGCATCTCGCGCGGGTACTTGGGATCCTCGCGCGGCTCGCGGGACTTGCACCCGGCGAGCAGCAGGCATGCGACAGCGGTGGCGCGGAAGGGGCGCGAGGTTGGGATCATGCGCCCGGAAGCTCCCAGATCTCCACGCGTCCCTGCAGCACGAGCGGGATGGCGACGCGTTGCCGCCGCGTGTCCACCCCCAGGTCCGCGGGCTGCCAGAGCCCGCGGATCACGCGCTGCTCCGTCTTTCCGCTGAAGACGTGCAGACTGGAATCGCTCCACGAGGTCACCAGCAGGCGGCCGTCCCTGAGCGCCTCCACCCCGTCGAACCGCCCCGTGCCGATCGCGATGGTGGTGCGGGTGCCCTGGCCCAGCGCGTACACCTCGCTTCGGAAGGGGTGGAACGCCACCACGATCCAGCGCCGCCCCGCGGAGTCCCATGTGATCCCGTTGGGCAGCTTCAGCTCCTTGCCGCTCGCCAGCAGCGAGACCGCGCGCCCCGGTCCGATCGCGAAGATCTTGTCCGTGCCGTGGTAGAGGACGCCCTTGGGCGTCATCGAGATGCCGGTATCCGTCACGCGCATGGTGCCGTCCGGCCCCACGGCGATGTCGTTGAGCAGCATCGCGTGGTGCGGGCGCAGGTCGAGCGTGGCGAGCGGCGCGCCCGTGCGGCGGTGGAAGCCGCGCAGCACGTCGATGTCCGCCACCCACAGCGTGTCGCCCTGGATCGCCATCCCCTTGGGCGCGTCCAGCACCACCCCGCCGGTGCCGCCCTGCGCGAAGATCGTCACCGGCCCCAGCGTAGCCGCGGGGATGCGCGCGATGTAGCCCTTGCCGTCCTTGACCGAACCGGGGCCCACCATGTTGGAGACGAAGTAGACGTCCTGGTCCGGGTCGTAGCGCACCGACTCCGGAAAGCCGAGCCCCTGCACCACGTGGAGCTTGCGGGCCAGCGGCGCGTCGCGCGCCTCCGCCGAGCCGCACGCGCAGAGGCAGAGCGCGAGGAGTGCGCCCACGGGAAAGGGGAGCCGGTGCGCCATGGGTCCGGAAGGGTGCGGGTGTGCCAGCGTGCGGCGGCGGGCCCAGCGACGGAATCGGCACGCCAGACACATGCCAGCGGAGGCACAGCCACGGCCCCAAGAGGGCGTTTGGAACCCTCCCGAGGGGCCGGAAACCGCGTTTTCGTCCTTTTTGAGGGCTCGAGGCCAGAAAATCCTTGCGTTCGGCTCCGTCTTTGCATTGGTTAGAACCCGCACCCGGCGCTCCGCCCGTGTGCGGGCGGGGCCGAGAGGCTCTACGTAGCCCAGAGAAGCACCCAGGTACCAGACACCGGAGGATCCGCGATGGCTGAGAAGAGTGCAGGGCAGCGGCAGGGTGGGGACCGGCAGAACGGCTCCAATTCGGGCTCCAACGGCGGACAGCGCGAGGGCGGGAGCCAGCGCCAGGGCGGGGAAAAGGAGAGCGGCGGCATGGCGGGGATGGTGAAGTCGCACCCCATCGCCGCGGGCGCCGCGGCGCTGGCGGGCGCGGCGGCCATCGCCGGGCTGGTGAACGCGATGGGCGGCGAGGAGGAGAGCGGGAGCAAGGGCGGCGGCGGCAAGAAGTCGTCCGGCGCCAAGAAGTCCTCCGGCACCAAGTCCTCCTCCGGCACGAAGTCGGCTTCCAAGTCCACCGCGTCCAAGTCCTCCAGCCGTTCCACCGCGGACACGGGTGCCAAGAAGTCCACCGGCGCCAAGAAGTCCTCGGGCACCAAGTCGGCCAGCCGCGGCGGCGGGTCGTCGGACTCGGGCAGCGGCGGCGGGGGCTCGGCCGCCAAGAAGAGCAGCGGCGGCACCAAGAGCTCCGGCGCCAAGAAGAGCACCCGCCGCAGCAGCGGTGGCGGGGGTGGTGGTGGAGCCGCGCGTGGCGGCCTCGCGCAGCCGGTGCAGCCGGACGCGCAGCTCGCCGCCGTGGTGGGCAAGGAGGCCGCGCCGCGCTCGGAGATCACCAAGCGCCTGTGGAACTACGTGAAGAAGAACAACCTCCAGGACTCCACCAATCGCCGGATGATCAACGCCGACGACCGCCTGAGGCCCATCTTCGGCAGCGACCAGGTCTCGATGTTCGAGATGACGCGCCTGGTCAACCAGCACTTCGAGAAGGCCTGACCCGACGGGGGCCTCGCGGTCCCCACCCTTCTCGAAGCGCAAACCGCCCCTCCCCCGAATGCAGCCGGGGGAGGGGCGGTCTGCGGTTGGGGGCCCTCACCCCCAGCGTCGATCCGCGACGCATCCCCCTCTCCCAAAACTGCCTGGGAGAGGGGGAGCTTGCATGCATTCGCGCCACCTCAGCCGGCGCGTCGAGACCGCTTCAGCGGTCTTCCCGGCGTTCCAGCCGGGGGATTTATCCCCCGGCTGTCTGGATGCAGCGCCTTTACCGCGGCGCCGTCACCGGAAACCCGCGCTTCCGCATCAGCGCGTCCGTCGAGGGGTCGCGGCCGCGGAAGGCGCGGTACGCCTCGGCCGGGTCCACGGTGTT
>DASVVI010000978.1:0-7046 GCA_036386635.1 Longimicrobium sp. | reverse complement strand
ACGGGCTCTGCGAAGCTGGTGGGCGGTGTAGAACCGGTGTGAGGCGAGTGGCGCAGCGGGTTGACGTGCAGATGCTTAACGCGCTCGGGATAATAACTCGGATGAGGGGGTGCGGCGCTGGTCGAGGGCCCTCACCCCCCCGGCCCCCCTCTCCCAAACTGCTGGGAGAGGGGGGAGATCGCCGTCATCCGCGCCGCCTCCGGATCAGGAAACGCGATTCATCGCACCCACCTCGCCCCCCGCCCTTCGCACCGATGCCGTAGGGGCAGACCTGCGTGTCTGCCCCCTCTGCCGCGCCCCGAACCTTCGCCACCGCAACCCAAACCCCGTAGGGGCCGCCCCACGTGGCTGCCCTGCCCGCCCCGGCGCCGCCCCATGGCACCACGCACGAATGCACACGAAACGCCCCTCCCCCAGGCAGTTTTGGGGGAGGGGCCGCGAGGAACGAGCGGGGGAGGGGGCCCCCGACCCGCCCTACTCCTCCCGCCCCGTCTTCGGCGCCCCAATGGCGACCGTGAGCACCGTCCCCGCCGCAGCGATGCCGAATCCGCCCCACACGATCTGCATGGCTTCGTCGTGGGGCATGTGGGCGTGGAAGGCGAAGACCACCAGCGCGCCCCCGGCCACCTGCCAGAGCAGGCATACCGCCAGCACCACCAGCCAACGCCGCAGGTCGCCGCGGCGCGCCTCAGCCTCGGCGGACTGCCGCTCCTCGATCATCTTCTGGTACAGGTCTTCGCGGATCGGCATCGGTCGGCGCGGGAGAGGGGTTGGCGCGCAAGATAACGCCACGGCGGCGGCGGGCGGGTTATGGATCGATGAGCATGCCCGCGGCTTGCCGGAAGCCGTGTGTTTGCGCATAGTTGAAGCCTGCACGTGGCGCACCCTCCACCGCCGCTCACCTCCGCGGCACCCTCCAGACGACGACCGATGGCCATACGCGAAGGACGCTGGGACTGCACCTCGTGCGGCGCCGTGGGCAACCTGGGCCGCCAGGTGAACTGTCCCGGCTGCGGGCTCCCCCGCCCCGAGGGCACCCGCTTCTACCTCCCCGAAGACGCGCCCGAAGTCACCGACGCCGCGCAGCTCGCCCTGGCCGGCGCGGGCGCGGACTGGGTGTGCGAGCACTGCGGCGCCAGCGCGCACGCCACCGAGGCGGACTGCCCCGGCTGCGGCGCGCCCCGCGGCAGCAGCCCCACGCAGGAAGTCCACGACTACGACATGGACGAGATCCCGCGCGACGGCGAGGAGCGGCGCGCCACCGCCCCGCTCGCCGCCGCGGCGATCCCGCCCAAGCGCCGCTCTTCGTGGACGGGGCGCGGCGTGCTGGCGGCGATCGCGGCGATGGTGTGGTGGATCTTCAGTCCGCACGAAGTCACCGCCATCGTGGCCGCCAAGACGTGGGACCGCACCCTCGAAGTGCAGGCGTACCGCACCATACGCGAATCGGACTGGTCCGTGCCCTCGGGCGGGCGGCCGGTGCGCAGCTACCGCGCGATCCGCGAGTACCGCCAGGTGCTGGACCACTACGAGACCAAGGAGCGGCAGGTCAGCGAGCGGGTGCAGACCGGCACGCGCACCTACACCTGCGGCTCGCGCGACCTGGGGAACGGCCACTTCGAGGACCGCACCTGCACCGAGCCCGAGTACGAGACGCGCTACCACACCGAGAGGTACCAGGACCCGGTGTACCGCCAGGAGCCGGTCTACGACACCAAGCACGACTACGACATCGAGCGCTGGGTGCGCGACACCGTCCTCGCCGCCCGCGGCGTGGCGGACGAGCCCAGCGAGCTCGCCGACCCCGCCTGGCCCGTCGCCCGCCTCCGCGAGCGCCAGCGCGAGGGCGCCCGCACCGAAAAGTACATCCTCCGCTTCCGCGAAAAAGACGGCGACCTCCACGAAGCCCCCGTCACCCTGGACCGCTTCCAGCAGCTCCGCGTGGGCACCCCTGTGCGCATCAAGGTGAGCCGCGCCGGCTCGGTGGAGCTGCTGGGAGTGGACAGCACGCGGGGGCGGTAGAGGGCCCCCTCCCCCCGGCCCCCTCCCGCGAGGGCGCAGGGCGGGTGAGGGGGAGAACTTCGCCCGCGCCTCACGGATGCCCTGTAGGGGCGCGATTCATCGCGCCCGTGCCCGACGCTGCTCCGCCGTCCACCCTTTACACCGATACCCGTAGGGGCAGACCTGCGTGTCTGCCCACCGCCCGCCGCACCTCCCCACCGCCCGACGCAACACGAAACCCGTAGGGGCCGCCCCACGTGGCTGCCCGTGCCCGCCCGCGCGCCACCCCACGCACCCCGGCACCCACGCCCGCAAAAACCCCCTCCCCCAGGCAGTTTTGGGGGAGGGGGATGCGTCGCGGAGCGACGCTGGGGGTGGGGGCTTCACGCCCGCAGCGCCTCCACCGCGTACGGCAGCGCCAGCCGCGCCCACTCCTCGTACGCCTCGCCCGAGGGGTGCAGGCCGTCGCTCACCAGCATGCGGGCGCCGGCGGCGCGGGAAGCGGGGGTCACGTCCACCCAGCGCGCGCCGGCGCGGGCGGCCTCGTCGCGCGCGATGGCGTTGAAGGCATCGATCTCGTGCGCGATGGCGGCGCGGTCGCGGCTCGCGGCGAACGGAGTGACGCCCCAGTCGGGGATCGAGAGCACCAGGACGCGCCGCGCCTCGTTCCCCGCGAAGCCGATCGCGCGGGCCAGCAGGAAGCGGAAGTGCTCGCGATACTCCTCGGCCGAGCGGCCGCGATACTGGTTGTTGACGCCAACCAGCAGCGAGACGAGGGAGTACGGGCCCGCGGGGGCCGCCGCGTCGATGGCGGCATCCAGCTCGTCCGTCGTCCAGCCGGTGCGGGCGATGATCTCGGGCGGGTCCACGCGGATGCCCTGCTCCGCCAGCAGCGCGGCCAGGCGCACGGGCCAGCGCTCGGCGTCGGCGACGCCCTCGCCGATGGTGTACGAGTCGCCCAGCGCCAGGAACCTCACGGAGCCCTCATCTTGATCACCTTTGCCGCGAGAAGCGAAGTCCTCCCCAGCCAGCTCGTCCACCCCAGACGCGGCTCGGCGCCGCGCTTCAGGGTGGAGCTGGGGACCTCGCCCGCGTCCAGCACGAGGCGGGCCGTGAAGTCCAGGTCCGTGCCCGCGTAGAAACGGGTCAGCTCGCGCAGGGGGCGGTGCGCGGAGCCGTCCGGCAGGAAGGCGCGGTACTGCGCCAGCTTCAGCGGGCCGACGTGGAGCTGGAAGGCGGCTGACTGGTCCCAGAAGCGCGTCCCCAGCATCGCGTCGCTTCCCAGGCGGTTGTTGCGGCCGCCGCCGCCGATGCGCGTGTGCTGGTCGGGCTCCACGGGGAGCCAGCGCCCCTCGAACTGCCGCCCACGGATGCGCACGCCGAAGTGGCTGGAGAGCATCCCCTCTAGCCCGGCCATGGAGCGCGGATGCTGGGCCAGGAGCCCCGCGTGCGCCAGGATCGCGGCATCCGGCACCCCCTCCGGCTCCATGCGGCGGCGCAGGCTGGGCGCGCCGAGGCCGGCCAGCGGAAAGAGCGCGCGGGCCACCTCCGTCCCCTCCGGCGGGCTGAGGGAGAGGGCGATGCGGTTCTTCTTGCGGACGCCGTACGCCAGGCGCAGCAGGCGGTCGTTGAAGAGGTCCAGGAAGTCGCGCAGCGCCGGGTCCCTCCGCGACGAGCGCTCCAGCACCAGCTCCGTGAACGGGTGCGGAAGCGGACCCATCACCCCCGCCAACCCCATGAAGTGCACGCGCATGCGCGGCGGCGCGCCCTCGACCTCGGCCTCGTCGATGGAGGCGATGTCCGTGGTGGGAAACGCGAGCCCCACGTGCGACGAGAAGCGCACCGCGCGCCGCGCGCCGGGGCGCTCCCGGTCGCGGATCCCTTCCAGCAGGCGGACGGCCTGCCAGAACTCCCAGCCGCCCGCCTCTCCCGGATCGAAGAGGAGGTCGGCTACAGGACGCTCTGCTCGCCCGTCAGCGGAGGCCATGTCTTCCACTCCTCGCCCGCCTCGGGCCCGCGCGCGATGGTCTGGGTGAACGAGTTGATGGGCGCGTACAGCCCCAGGAAGTGGCGCAGCACCGAGGCCAGCAGAAAGGCGCGCGTGCCGGCGAAGCAGGTCTCGTCGAAGGTCAGCGTGATCTCGGTGCCGCGGCACATGCCCCGCCATTCGCCGTGGCCCGCGCGGCGCACCACGCGGCGGCAGGCGATGGCCGTGACGCCCGAGGCCTGCTGCTCCGAGCCGGGGCTGCCGTAGGCCGCGTTGTACAGCCGCAGCATCTCCTGCAGCGCGCGCAGCCCCGCGGGGCCTTCCAGCGACAGGTGGTTGAGCGAGAGCTGCGAGACGAGGCGCCAGAGCGTCGCCCCCGCCATGGGCGGATCGCGCTGCGGCGTGGGCGTGTGCAGCACGGTGACCGCGTGCAGCGGTGCCGACTCCTCGATCTGCAGGAACTGCTCCGGCGGAAGCTGCTGCGCCAGGTGCCGGTTGGTGCACAGCGTGTGCGCCCACACCGTGCGCTCGGCGGGGAGCGCGGGGTTGAAGTCCAGGTCCACGAAGGAGAGCAGGACCTCCGTCCCCCCCACGCCGCGGCTGGCGCTGGGCACGCGCCGCGAGTGCCAGTAGGCGCGCGCCGGGATGCCGTGGGAAAAGGAGTAGAGCGGCTGGTACGTCCCCGCCTCGTGCTTGGGGTCGGAGGAAGACGACACCTTGTGGATGGTGTGCACCTCCGTGGTCGCCATGCGGCGCACGTCCGGCACCAGGCGGTACTCCGAGCGCCGCTCGTCCAGGCGGATCGGCTCGGTGAGGCGGTCGAAGAGGTTGATGATGGGGGTGCAGCCGAGCTGGAACGACCCCGCCGTCACGCGCAGCCAATCCGGCGCCTGGCGGCGCAGCGGCACGATCAGCTCCCATTCCGCGCCCGGCGGCACCGCGCCGGCCAGGTTCGCGAACTCGGCGAAGAGAAACTTGCGCGGGTTGGCGAAGTACTCCTGCAGCAGGCGGTAGCCGGAGTGCGCGTGCTCGGGGGCGTACAGCATCGCCTCGTCGCGCCTGAAGCCGACGGGGTGCAGCGAGTCGGCGGGGAGCGGAATCAGCGGCCCCTCGTTGCCGTCGCGCACGTACACGCCGCCCGCGTGGGCAAAGAGGAGCTCGTACAGCGCCGCGGCGCCGCGCAGCTCGTCGCCCAGGTAGAAGCGCAGCGTGTCCGGGCGGGCCGGCGGATCGCCCCAGCCGCGCATGCGGATGCGCAGGATCGTCTCGGTGCCGCGCGGCGCCGCCACCCGGTCGGCCGATTCGATGCCGGCGTACTTCACCTCCAGCGGCCACAGGGTGACCGGGTAGCAGGTGCGGAAGCGGCAGAGGAGGCCGTCCGGCGTGTGCGCCACCAGCGGCGTCTCGCGGCGGATGCGGTGCCCCGTGGTCAGCTTCCCCTGCCCCGCCGCCACACTGAAGCGCGCCACCGTGGTGGAGGGGATGGGCGCCGTGTAGTGCGGGTAGAGCACCCCCAGCAGCGCCGCCGCCGCGTCGGGAAACTCGTCGTCAAGCTGCTGCTGGATGCGCGCGGTGAGGTACGCGAACGACTCGATCAGCCGCTCCACGTGCGGGTCGGGCGACTCGTCGCCGCCCAGCTCCAGGCGCCGCGCTACGCGCGGATGGTCGCGCGCGAACTCCGCCCCCGCCTCGCGCAGGTCGGTGAGCTCGGCCTGGTAGTAGCCGAGCAGGTCGCTTTCGCCGCGCCCCCTCACCGCGCGCCTCGGCCGTACGAGCCGGTCGCCATCTCCAGCTCCACGAAGCTCACCTCCTCCAGCACGTCGCCCACCACCATCTGGGCGTGGATGCTCACGCGCAGCCCGCGCTCGCTGCCGGCGTCGTCCACGGTGGCGCGGGCGTTCCGCAGGCGCGGCTCGTACGCGGCCACGGCGCGGTCCACCTCGGCGGCCAGCCCTTCGCGGGCGACGGCGTCGCGGGTGTACATGTGGCTGAAGTCGGCCAGGCCGTACTCCAGCACGGTGCGGGGGCGGGCCGCGGCCACCTCCGCGGGAACGGGGCAGCGCGTGTTCAGCAGGCGCTGAAGCTCGCGCCGCACCGACGCGTGGAGCCCCTCCCGGTCCAGCACGCGCACGGGCTCCTCCCCCTCGGCCGCTTCCTCCTCGGGGAGGAAGAAGCGGTCGAAGAGGAGGGCGCGCGCGCCGCGGGTGTGTCCCGGCTCGCGCAAGCTACAGGACCTTGTTCGCGCTCACGTCCCAGCTTCCGGAGACGGTGCCGGCGGCGCCGCTCTCTTCCTTCTGGGCCGTGTAGTCCCACTTGATGGAGGCGTAGTTGAGCGACACGCTCTCCACCGGCTTGTCGCCCCCGCCGCCGCCCACGGACACGGAGGAGATGATGACGCCCTCCATGGTGTAGATGATGAGCGGGATCACCGCGCCCGCGTCGTTGCGGCCGATGGTGACGGTGACGGTCTTGAGGTTGGTGGCCTCGCAGCACTTCTGGTTGAGGAGCGGGCTGGCCTTGTCCAGGTACTTCGTCACGTGGAAGTCCTGGTGGATGGGCCGCCCGGAGGTGCGTTCCGTGTTGCTCACGTCGCCGGTCACCTGCTGCGACACGCCGTGGCTGTACGACATGAGCTCGATCTGCTCCGCGAAGCCGGTGAGCTGGCTGGTGCCGGGCACGCCGGCGATCTTCATCATGATTACGTCGGGCATGGGTCCTCGTGGTGGTTGAGTTTGAGGGAACTACAGTGCGTGAGTGCGTTAGTGCGTGAGTGCGTTGGTGTCATCCCGCTCGAACCGTCGCGGGACGCATTCCCTCGGGCGGCAACCGAAGGATCTAGCCGGAGCCGGGCCGGGGACCGCGTCGCACCCCGAGCCCCTCGCCACGCGCAGTAGATCCTTCGCTCCGCGCCACACTTTGCAGCACGGGGGAGGGCGGTGCCGCGCGTCGCTCAGGATGACAAAATGTGCGTTAGTGCGTTGTTGTCATCCTGAGGAAAGCCGCCCGCTCGAACCGTCGCGGGACGCATTCCCTCGGGCGGCAACCGAAGGATCTAGCC
>DASVVI010000977.1:0-1948 GCA_036386635.1 Longimicrobium sp. | reverse complement strand
CGGCCGCGAGGTCGACCACGCTCTCCACGGTGTCCGGCTTGAGCTCGCGCCCGCACTTCGGGCAGTAGGTGCGCCCGACGCGCGCCCACAGCAGGCGGAGGTAGTCGTACACCTCCGTCACGGTGCCGACGGTGGAGCGCGGGTTGCGCCCGGCAGTCTTCTGCTCGATGGAGATGGCCGGCGAGAGCCCCTCGATGGAGTCGACGTCCGGCTTCTCCATCATCCCCAGGAACTGCCGCGCGTACGCCGAGAGCGACTCCACGTAGCGCCGCTGCCCCTCGGCGTAGATGGTGTCGAAGGCGAGCGACGACTTTCCGCTCCCGCTCAGCCCCGTGACCACGGTCAGCTTGTCGCGCGGAATGCGGACGTCGATGTTCTTGAGGTTGTGCTCGCGTGCGCCGCGTACGATCAGGTATTCTTCGTTCATCCCGAAAATTTACCGCACCCCGGCGCTACTTTCAACACCCGTGCGCCACGCCCGGGTGACGAACGCCCGGTCGCGTCCCCCAGCTGCGTCAGGGCGCAACAAGATCTCCGCCAAAATTTTAATTTGACTGCAAGACCGTTCCACGGCTACCATGCGTTGGGCACGGGAGCGCTCCCGTGCCCATTCCGCAGTACCGCACGGCTCGCAAAAGGCACCCCGGCCGCGAGGCCGGTCCGCAAAGCCAGGGGATCTCCCGCAGACAGCCCGGCCGCCGAGGCAGTGGAGATTCTGCACCCTCGCAGACTCTCTCCCATCCCTTATCTCTCCTGGGGTCCGCGTATGAAACGTTTCTCGTCAGGTTACACCCTCGGTTGCGTACTTGCCGGCAGCCTCGCCCTCGGGGCCTGCTCGGATGACGCCGCCAACCCCACCGCAGCTGCGCCCAGCCTTTCGCAGTCGGCTGCCGTGGGCTCGTCGCTGGTGCTCTTTCGCGGGAACGCGATCCCGGACGGATTCGCGGAGCAGGTGCAGGCGCTGGGCGGTACGGTGGTGTTCTCGCACGCCGGTGTGGGCTTCGCCATGGTGGACGGTCTGGGTGAGGCCGGCGTCGCGGCGATCCGCGGGGTGAGCGGCGTGGCCGACGTGCAGCCGGACGCGCAGCTCGGCCTCGGCGCGCCGCAGGAGGCCACCGGCGCCGAGCTCGGCGCCGAGATGCAGGACGGGATCATGAGCCAGGCGAATCCCACCACCGCCGCGCGCTACGCGTGGCAGTGGAACATGCGGTCCATCGGCGCCCACAAGGCGTGGGCGGCCGGCAAGCTGGGCTCGCCGGGCGTGACGGTGGCGATTCTGGACACGGGGATCGACTACGACGCGCTGGACCTCAACGGCCTGGTGGACCTGTCGCGGTCGAGGTCGTTCGTGCCGTCGGACAACGCGATCACGGCCGCGTGGTACCCCACGCGCCACCAGACCTCGGACTACAACGGGCACGGCACCAACGTCGCCACGCAGGTGAGCAGCAAGGCGGTCGCCCTGGCCGGCGTGACTTCCAGGACCACGCTGATCAGCGTCAAGGTGCTGGGCGCCAACGGGTTCGGCTCCCTGGGAGGCGTCCTCTCCGGGATCATCTACGCGGCCGACCAGGGCGCGGACGTGGCCAACATGAGCCTGGGCGGTGTGCAGTCCAAGCTCGCGGCCGGGACGGTCACCGCCCTGGTCCAACGCACGATGAACTACGCGAAGCAGAAGGGGATGCTGGTGGTGGTGGCCGCGGGCAACACTTCCACGGACATGGACCACGACGGCAGCATCCTGAACACCTACTGCTCCACCACGCACGTGATCTGCGTGTCGGCGGTCGGACCCTCCACCCCCACCGCCAGCGCGGACGAGTCGTCGCTCTACACCAACTTCGGCCGCTCGTCGGTGAGCGTGGCCGGCCCGGGCGGCAACTTCCGCGCTGACTTCGCCCTCTCGGCCTGGCCGTGGGGCGCCAGCCCGGCGTCGCTGGTGTTTTCG
>DASVVI010000976.1:0-6496 GCA_036386635.1 Longimicrobium sp. | reverse complement strand
CTGCCACCAGACCTGCCTCTGGAGCGAACACCGCGACATTCACACAGAAAATGCGGACCACGGACGAATTAGTTGGAACAGATGACACGCAGGTCTGCCCCTACGGGTTTGGGTGCACGAAGGCAGGTTCGGGGCGGCGGCGGGCACGGGCGCGATGAATCGCGCCCCTACGGGATCCCGGCACCGCGCACGGATGCATGCGTGCGCCCCTCCCCCAGGCAGTTTTGGGGGAGGGGCCGCGAGGAACGAGCGGGGGAGGGGGCCCTCCGCGGAACCCAACGGGCGTTCGGTTGTACCGAGTGCATCGTGAGCCGCGGCCGTAAGTGCTTTGGCGGCGGGTCTTTGTGCGCTCCACAGGGGGTGAGGATGGATCGGGACTACCTGGTGCGCGCCACCGCTCTCGACGAGCGGGTGCGCGCGTTTGCATTGAACGCCACGGGGATCGTGTCCGAGCTGCGCCGGCGCCACGACACCTCTCCCGTCGTGACGGCGGCGCTCGGGCGCACGGCCATGGGCGCGCTCCTCATCGCCGCGGCCACGCTCAAGGAAGAGGAGCAGCTCCTTACCGTGGACGTAAAGGGCGACGGGCCGGCGGGGCGCATCATCGTCACCGCCAACGGGCGCGGCGAGGTGCGCGGGCTGGTGGGGAATCCCCATGCCGACGCGGACAGCGCCGGCGAGAAGCTGAACGTGGCCGGCGTGGTGGGCTCCACCGGCTTCCTCTCCGTCACCAAGCACCTGGGGATGAAGGACTCGTACCAGGGCACGGTGGAGCTCGTTTCGGGCGAGATCGGCGACGACCTCACCTACTATCTGGCGCAGAGCGAGCAGACGCCCTCAGCGGTCGGCGTGGGCGTGTTCACGCAGCAGGATGCCAGCGTGGTGGCCGGCGGCTACATGATCCAGCTCCTGCCGGGCCTGTCGGAAAAGGAGATCGCGGCCATCGAGGAGCGGATCGCGGCACTCCCGCACCCCACGAAGCTGCTGCGCGAGGGCTCCACGCCGGAGCAGATCCTGGAGCGCATCTTCCCCGAGGGCTACACCCTGGGCGACAGCCAGCCGATCCGCTTCCACTGCCCCTGCTCGCGCGAGCGCTTCGAGTCCGCCATCGTGAGCCTGGGGCAGGACGAGGTGCGCCGCCTCATCGAGGAAGAAGAGGAGCCGTTCACCGAGGTGGTCTGCCACTTCTGCAACGAGTCGTACCGCTACAGCACCGACGAGATGGAAGCCATCCTGGAAGCGGCGCGCTGACGGGTCTTTACCCGGAAAAGAAAAACGGCCGGCGAGCGCATTTCCATGCGCGCGCCGGCCGTTCCGGCTACCTCTCAAAGAATTCGGTTTGCAGGTTCCCGAGCTTGTAGACGTGGCCCGCGTCGTGGTTCCCGACCGCGCCGAACGCGATGGACGTGGGGTAGCCGAGCTCCTCGTCGTAGCGTACGGTGACCTTGTGGCCCTTCGCGCGCGCCCGGGCGATCTCCAGGATGAGGTCTTCGATGGTCGGAAAGGGTCCGTCGACCGGGACGGATACCACCTGCGGTCCCGGCCTGGTGAACACGGACCTCACCCGGCCGTCGCGCACGTGGATACTCACCGGCGTCGTGAGAGGCGAAGCGCAGCGGCACAACATCTGGAAATCGTACGTGTACTGCTTCTTCTCCCACGGCTCCAGGGGGCTGTCGGAGCACCCCGCGGCGGCCAGCAGGGCGATGCACAGCAGACGAAGCTTCAGGCGCATGGGCGGCTCCCCGAAAGAGGCGAAAGGGCGAAGGGCGTGTGGAGAACGCCCCAGCGCCCGGCACTTGCACGCTCTTTCCTAGCGGAGGTACTCCAGGTTCTCGGCCGTGTACACGACGCCTGCGTCGTTCGCGATCGTGCCGATCTCGATGTAAGTCGGGTAGCCGCGCTCCTTGTCGTAGCGCACGATCAGGTTCTTCTCGCCATTGCGGCGCGCCTCCTCGATCCGCTCGACGAGCTCCTCGATAGTCGGCCACTGCGCGTTCGGCAGGCTCGTGACGTCCACCCCGCTCGGGCGCTTGTAGACGCGCGCGACCTTGCCGTCACGCACGTGGATCGTCACCGGCGCGGTCACCTGGCTTCCGCAGTAACAGATCCTCTGGAAGTCGTACCGGTAGTCCGATCCATCCAAGGCCGCGGTGGGCTCGCGCGAGCACCCCGCGACGGCCATCAGGGCGATGCAGAGCAGAACGAGTTTCAGGCGCATGGGCGGCTCCTGGGTACGGGTGCACGATTCTGGTTCCGCGTGGAGAACGCCTCAGCGCCGAACGGATGCACACCCCGGTTCACGCCGCCAGCGCCTCGCGGATCTCGTCGAAGGGGGGCAGCAGGCTGGGGTTGCTGCTGTGCCACACGTAGCGCACCGTGCGGTCCGGGTTCACCACGAACACCGAGCGGTCAGACACGTCGCGCAGCCCCGGTCCCAGCGGCGCCTCGCGCAGCACCCCGAACGCGCGGCTCGCCTCGCGGTTGAAGTCGGAGAGGAAGAGGTAGTCTGCGCCGATCTCCTTGCGGAAGCGGTCCAGCACGAACGGCGAATCGACGCTGATGGCCGCCACCTGGGCGCCCAGCGCGTTGTACACGGCCAGGTCGTCGCGAAAGGTGCACAGCTCCTCGGTGCAGGTGCTGGTGAACGCCAGCGGAAAGAAAACCACCACCGTCGCCTGGCCGCCGTAGAGGCTGCCCAGCGACACCTGCTGGTTGTCGTGAGCCGGAAGGGTGACGTCGGGTGCCTGATCGCCAATCTGAAGCGGCATGGAGCGGTTCCTTCGTACGTGTAGGGGTGAGATGGGGCGCCGGCGCGGCGCCCCTCGTCAGTCCGGGTCCAGCAGCCGCAGCGTGGTGAGGGCCAGGCGCACGGTGTCGCGCTCCTTTTCCTCCTCCCCCGCCGGGCAGAAGTAGGTGGCGAAGCAGATCGCCCCCGGCGTCGTCGCCACGCCCACCATCCAGAAGAGCGACTCGCCGTCGTCCTCGTCCTCGCTCGTGAACTCGCACAGCGCGAGCTCGCTTCCGTCCTCCAGCGGCACGTCCTCCACCTCGTCCTCCTCCAGCTCCACGCTGCGCTCTTCCAGGAAGGCGTACAGCTCCTCGGCGGGGTCGGGAAACTCGTCCGCGGAGGCTTCGAAGGCGATCAGGTGGAGCGTCCCGACTCCGTCCTCGCGCCACACCTCCACGCCGCCGTCCTCCTCGTCGGGCGCGGCGGACCAGCCTTTGGGGATCACCAGGTCGAACCTGCCATCGGGGTCCGCGAACCGCTGCGCATCGCTCATCAGGTCTCTGCTATACGGGTGTGTGGGGCGGCGCGGGGCAAGATGGGCGCCGCTCCGGTGGCAGGCAAGCCGTTCCGGTACACGGTCGTTGTCAGAAACGGATACGGAGGGGCGTTCTTGGATTCGAACGCCCGTTTGGCATGGAAATGCCCGATGGGACCGCAGGCGCAGCGGATGATGCGTCTCCACTCCTAGCCGGGAGGCGCTTATTCGCACCTTGAGTGTCAGTCTTGTGGCGGTCGCGGCCCTCGTGGCCAGCTTCGCGGTCGTGATCCAGCGTCAGGACGAGCCGGACCGGCTTCGCGAGCGGCGCGCCGAGCCTTCCCCGCCGGCCGTCGACCTGGACCAGCTCCGCAACGCGGGCCTGTAAGCCGGTCACTGCCAGGAAGGCAGAAGGTAGTGAGGGGCCGCTCCGGTAACGGGGCGGCCTCTTCTCTGTGCAATGTGAATAGATTTTTCCACACGGGGTATGTTGTCATTGAACATTCCCGGTACATAGCACGCGAACCGCCTACCAGACGAGGCGCGAGCTGGCCTCGGGAATACGGGTGAGTTTCTCCCTGGATTACGAACCAAATGCGTGCGCGGGGTTGACCTAAACCCATATGGGGGTTATCATTAGGACATAAGAAAAGCGCCGAATCGCACCGCAGCGACACAAAAGATCGCGCGCCTCGCAACGTCCAATCAGGGAGCATTCGTTATGAACAACAGCGAATCGAGCCGTAACCGTTCGCGTTTTCGCAACGATACCCGCGCGCTCCTTACTTCGCGCCCGGTGCAAGTTCTCCTGATCCTGGGGGCGATGGTGGAGGGCGCGGTGATCCTGGGCCGCGACAGGGCGCCGGAGCCCGCGAAGCCGGTCACGATGCAGCAGGCCCTTCACGAGGCCATCACGCCGGTGAAGGTGGTGGAGCACAAGCGCCTCGAGAAGCTGGCCGACCTGGCCGTGAACGAGGACGCCCGCGAGGACGAGACGGTGGCCGAGGCGCAGAAGCTGGCCGAGAAGTACCGGAAGAACGGGTTCAAGGTGTCGGACAGACTGGCGGTGCAGATCCACGAGGCGGCGGTCGAGAACGGGATCAAGCCGGAAGTGGCGTTCGGGCTGGTGAAGACGGAGAGCGGGTTCAAGACGAGCGCGACGAGCCACGTGGGCGCCATCGGCCTGACGCAGCTGATGCCGGCGACGGCCAACTGGCTCAAGCCCGGCACCACGCGCAGCGACCTCCGCGACACGGAGACGAACCTGGAGATCGGCTTCAAGTACCTCTCCGACCTGATCGAGAAGTACGACGGCAACACGAAGCTGGCGCTGCTGGCCTACAACCGCGGCCCCGGCACCGTGGACCGCCTCCTGAAGCGCGGCCGGAACCCGGACAACGGCTACGCGGACATGGTCTACGGCCGCCGGGACGGACACCGGTAAGAAGATGAGGGGGCGCCTCCCGAGCTGGGAGGTGCCCCTTTTTAGTGCGTTAGTGCGGTAGTGCGGTAGTGCGCTAAACCCAATCCTCCCCCCCATTTTGTCATCCTGAAGGAGCCGCCCCACAGAAGCCGACGCCGCTCTGAACTCCTGCGGCGACTGAAGGATCTAGCCGGCGAGGCAAGAGAACGGCCCGTGAACACGAACCCCTCGGCACGCGCAGTAGATCCTTCGCTTCGCGCCCGCAGATTGGAGACGGGGCGAGGCCGGTGCAGGCGCTTTGCTCAGGATGACAGAAAAAGGTGCGGGGCGGCCGTCTACTCGGTCGCCCCGCACTAACGCACTAACGCACTAACGCACTTCCGTTCACTTCGCCGAGAGCGCCGCGTTCTTCTGGATATACTCCGACCACTCCGGCGGCACGTCCGTGTCCGGGAAGATGGCCTGGACGGGGCACTCGGGCTCGCAGGCGCCGCAGTCGATGCACTCGTCGGGGTTGATGTAGTACTGGTCGTCCGCCTCGTAGATGCAGTCGACCGGGCACACCTCGACGCAGCTAGCGTCCTTGGTGCCGATGCAGGGCTCCGCGATCACGTACGGCATATGCGCTCTCTCCAACGGGTTTGGTCAGGGTCTGGCTGAGTCCGGTGTCATCGAGCGATACGATAACCCCGGGAACCGGGGTTGTCCATACGCACTCGAACGATCGTTCGAAAATTACTTAAGGTGGACGTCGAACCACTCCAGCGTCGACTCCTGGGCCGTGCGCAACGCGTCGGTGGCGCCCTGGTACGGGTGCTTTGCGCCGAAGGTGTGGTCCGCCTCCTCGATCAGCAGGAGCTCAGCGTTCTCTCCCGCCATGTCCCACAGCGTCCGCGCGTCGTCCGGCGTCACCGACGTGTCCGCCTCGCCGTGCACGATCAGCCAGGGCAGCGTGAGCCGCGCCGCGGCGCGGCGGATGTCCAGCCGCTCCGTGTTCTCCTCCAGGTCGCGCAGGTAGGCAGGGCCCACGGGCATCGCCTGCCCCGTGCGCGCGTTGGTGATCTCCACCGACTCGCCGTGCCGCCAGCGCCCGAGCTGCTCGTCCGTCCAGCGGTGCACGGTGGCGATGGCGTTCCACGTCACCAGCGCATCGACGCGCCCGTCCTCCGCCGCGGCCAGCACGGCCTCCCCGCCGCCGCGCGAGTGCCCCAGCAGCCCCACGTGCTTCGGACGCTTCGGCAGCAGGCCCTTCCCGCGCACCGCATCCAGCACCATGCGGATCTCGTCGACGTTGCGGCTATGCGTCTGCTGCGCGAAAAGGTCCAGGGCGCTGAAATCCACCCCGTCGGCCCCCACCCCGTTGTGCGAGAAGTCGAACGACACCACCGCGTGCCCCGCCGCCGCCAGCGAGCGCGCCACGGCCGGGAAGAACCCCCACTCGCGGAACCCCTTGAACCCATGGCAGATCACCACCGCGCTCAGCGGCTGGGTCCCTTCCTGCACGCGAAGGTCGCCGCGCACGGGCGGCCCACCCTCGCGCGGGCGCAGCTCGAAGCGGGTGCGGGTCAGAGCGGTCGTGATCTCGGGCATATGCGGCGCGCGTGGATGGTGAGTTGTGGAGTGCGCG
This sequence comes from Longimicrobium sp., assembly GCA_036386635.1. GTDB lineage: Bacteria > Gemmatimonadota > Gemmatimonadetes > Longimicrobiales > Longimicrobiaceae > Longimicrobium. The sequence goes on along the minus strand of DASVVI010000976.1, from coordinate 180 downwards.
GGGGGGGCCCTCACCCATAAGCGCTAACTTTGCCCCCTATCAGTTTCTCTGGAAGCAGGTTAGCTGCACCTTGCGCTTGCGCCTTTTCTCCCGGAGCAGCTTACCAAGCTGCATGCCGTTCTCGAGCAACTCACTCGGATAGCACGGCAACGTGATGACAGACCAAAGCGAGTCTCGCGC
>DASVVI010000975.1:0-2547 GCA_036386635.1 Longimicrobium sp. | reverse complement strand
TTTTCGGCTTCCGTTTTCCCGGGAATTTTTCCGCGAACACCATCGAGTGGCGCCTCGGCGCCGATCTGCTGGAGGCCAGCTTTGCCCAACGTCAAGTCCGCCGAGAAGAGGATGCGGACCAGCGCGCTCCGCAACGAGCGTAACCGCGCGTTCCGCTCCAAGCTTCGCACTGCCCTGAAGAAGGTCCGCGCCGCCGACACTGCCGACACCGGCAACGAAGCGTTCCGCGAGGCTGCCTCGCTGCTGGATCGTGCCGCCCACCGGCGGATCATCCACCCGAACAAGGCCGCCCGCGCGAAGTCGCGCATCCTGGCGCGCCTGAGCAAGCTGGCCGCCTAGCCCGCTTCTCCGTTCGCCGATGACGAAAGAGGCCCGCCGACGAGATTGTCGGCGGGCTTCTGCGTGCCCGGGGGCCCTCACCCCCGCTCGTTCCTCGCTGCCCCCTCTCCCGATAACAGGAGAGGGCTGCGCCCTCGCCGTTATCGAGAGAGGGGGCGGAACCCTGCGCGTCGCACCGATGCCGTAGGGGCGCGATTCATCGCGCCCGTGCCCGCCGCCGCTCCTTCGCCCGCCCTGCACGCCGATACCTGGTAGGGGCAGACCTGCGTGTCTGCCTTCCCTTGCCGCCACCCCGCCCCCCGCCCCCGGCACCGCAACCTCGTAGGGGCCGCCCCACGTGGCTGCCCGTGCCCGCCCGCGCGACATCCTCCGCACTCGCGCACAGACCCGTGCTAAGACGCCCCTCCCCCAGGCTGTTTTGGGGGAGGGGCCGCGAGGAACGAGCGGGGGAGGGGGCCCGTGTTATTACAACTCCGACCCGCAGATCTCGCAATACCAGGAATGCGGCTCGTTGATCGCCCCGCACTCCTTGCACAGCAGCGGCCCCCCGCTGCTCCCCGGCGCGGGCGAGTGGCCGGCGGCGGGTGTGCCGGGGGCCGGAGGCGGCGTGGCGGGGCGGCTCGTGGCGGGCGAGCCGGAGATCGCGCGGTCCAGCTCCTCCAGGAACGCGAGATCGTCCTCCGCCAGGTCGCTCTTCGAAGGGCTCTCGGGAGCGGAGGTGCCCAGATCGTTCAGGAACTCCAGCCCGTCGTCGCCGGGGGTGGCGGGGGTCCAGGCCTCCTCGGTGCGCTCGGGAGAGTCGAGCCAGGGGACGTCACCGGCGCCGACGTCCGACCGCGGCGTCGCGGGCGCGCCGCCGAACTCGCTGACGAACGGATCCCAGCTCGCCGCAGACGCCTCTTCGGCAGCGGGGGGCTCGGGCTGAGCGGTAGCGCTCGGTTCGTCGAGGGAGATCTCGTGGCCCCAGCCGGTGCCTTCGGCGGACTCGGCAGCGTTCTGCGAGGCGGCGTGCTCCGCCGCGGGGGCGCGGTCGGCGGGCTCCTCGGCGGCGGAGGCGAAGGCGGTGCGGGTGTCCGTCGCATCCCCGCCGACGTCGCCGGCGAGAGCGGAGAGGCGCTCCACCTCGCCGCCGATGCGGCGGGACTCGGACTCGGCGGCGGAGACCTCGGCTTCGAGGCGCTCGCGCTGCGCATCCCAGCTCGCGCCGTCCAGCTCGCCGATCAGGTTGCGGAGCCGCGCCTCCTCCAGCGCTTCGGAAGCGTGGGTGTGGCGCTCCTCGGCGGCGTGCAGCTCGGCGCGCATCGCCTCCAGGTTGCGCCCGATCTCCTCGCGGTGCTGCCCCAGATCGGCGGTCACGCGGGCGAGGCGGTCGCCGTAGTCCTGGCGGATGCGCTCGGCCACGCGGCTGGGCGCGCCCTGCGACACCTCGTCCAGCTTCGCGATCCACGCGCGGAGCTGGTCGCGCTGCCGCACCAGGTCGTGGACGGGGGACGGCGCGCCTGCGGAGTTGAGATCGGTCATGCGGAACCTCTCGGGAAGTTGAACGCGGCCGCCATCAGCCGCGGAACATGTCCAGGACCACACCCACTACCTCGGCGGCCGGCACCGGCTCCACCTGCGAGGTCGCGGGGAAGGCGGGGGGCTGGAAGAGCGAGCGCCCCATGCCGCGGTCGTACGCGGTCCATCCGCCGTCGTCCACCGCCGCGAGGGCCGCCATGGCGGGGTTCATCTTGGCGTCCAGGTCGTCGGCCATGTGCAGGATCATCGCCTCCAGCGTCTGCGGCTCCTTGGGCGACGCCCACTCGAGGCGCCCCTGGTGGCTGGCGATGAGGTGCTGCAGGTGCAGAAGCTTGTCCGGCCGGATGGCGGGAATCGCCTCCGCCTCGCGCGTGACGATCTGCAGGCCGATGAGGATGTGCCCCAGGAGCTGCCCCTCGTCCGTGTACGAAAAGGTGCGCCGCGCCGCCAGCTCGCGCACCTTGCCGATGTCGTGGAGGATGGCGCCCGTCACCAGCAGGTCACGGTCCAGCCGCGCGCCCTGGTTGAGGTAGTGCGAGCACATCCGGTCGCACGCCTTGGCCACGGAGATGGAGTGCTCCAGCAGGCCGCCCAGATAGGCGTGGTGGTTCTTCTTGGCGGCGGGGTGGATGCGGAACTGCTTCCCCAGCGCCGTTCCCTTCCCCACGCAGCGCGTGAGCAGGGTGCGCA
>DASVVI010000974.1:0-5933 GCA_036386635.1 Longimicrobium sp. | reverse complement strand
GCCGGTGAGGCGCGTGCGCGGCGCGGAGGTCATCCCCGGCAGCCCGCTCACGTCCAGGTCCGCGACGGCGCCGTTGACCGCATACGAGGGGACGGGGCCCGGGGCGTACCAGCCGTCCACGTCCAGCAGACCCTGCTCGCCGCGCAGCGCCACGTCGAAGCGGTACGGCTGCCGCCCGCCGCCGGAAAAGGCCACCGGCCCGGTTACAGGCGAGGGGAGGAGGTCAGGCCGTCCGAAGAGCGAGCCGATGCGGAAGTTGTCCACGCGGCCGGACACGTCGAACTGCGCCGGGCTGCCGCCGGGGCGCCGCACCGTGCCGCCCAGCGCGAACGTGCCGCCGCCCTGCGCCAGGTTCACCCCGAAGCGCATGTCCTCGGTGGTGCCGCGTGCGTTGAAGGCGCCGGTGAGCAGCCCCTGCGCGGCGGCCGGCGCGTTCTGGAGCACGGACGCAGCGCGGAACGCCTCCACCGAGCCCGTGACCTCGAAGCGCGGCACCGCGCCGCCCATCGCCACGTTGCCGCGCGCGGCGATAGCCCCGGCCGCGCCGCTCAGGTCGAAGCGGAAGTCCATGTTCTCGCTCGTCCCGCTCACCGCGATGGGGCCGGAGAGCGTGGCGGAGCGGAAGGGGAGCGACGGGAAGAGCTGCGTCAGCGTGGCGAGGGCGAGCGGCTCGGCGCGCGCCTCAAGCGAGAAGCGCATCGGCGTGCCCATCGCCAGCGTGCCGGACAGCCCGCGGATGCGGCTCTCCGGCGCGGTGCCGACGGCGTACGCCAGGCTCCCTTCCTGGATGCGAAGCGCGGAGAGCGGTCCGGAAAGCACGGCGCCGCCGCGCATCACCCCCTGCAGCATCGCCGCGCTCTCCGGCGCGAGCGGGCGCAGGGTGGACAGGTAGAGCGGGTCCGCCCCCACACGCAGCCCGTCCAACCGCATCGGCTGGCGCCCGGCGGCCAGGAGCACGCGGCCCTGTGCGGTGAGCACCGAAGGCGTGGCCTCCGGGGCGTCGCGCGGCGTGACGCGCGCGGCGACGTCCACGCGCAGCGCCTCGCCCTCGCTGACGACGGTGCCGCTGATGATGCCGGCGAACTCGCTGCGGTCCAGGTAGCCGAGCGTTTCCAGGTCGGCCAGGCGCACGCGCTCCATCGTCAGGCGCGCGTCGCGGACGGCGGTGGGCTGCCCGGGCGCCATGATGACGGTCACGTCGCCGCCCAGCCGCGAGTCCAGGATCGCAACGCGCGCATCGGTGACGGCGTACTGCGTGCGGCCCCCGCTCAGCGTGTTGATCCCAAGCGAGAACGCCGCGGTCCCCTGCCCCGGAATCGCGATCCCCATCCCCTGCAGGTCGCGGAAGTCGAGCGGGGCGAAGCGGAGGTCGATGTCGTACGCCAGCGCCTCGCCCGTAGGCGTCATCGTCCCGCCGCCGGCGAAGCGCGAGTGGGCGGCCCGCACCTCGGCCAGGTTGAAGCGGATCACCTGGTCGCCGCGGTCCTCGAAGAAGCCGCGGACCTGCGCGATGCGCGTGTCGGGATTGCGCACGGTGGCGGACATGGAGCCGATGTCCACGCGCCACCCGCCCCCGCCGCCGAAGCTGATGCGCGGGAGGACGGCGTCCAGGTCGCTGAGGTACGAGATGCGCACCCAGCGCCCGCCCTCGCGCCGGATCTCCGGCTGCTTGAGCGATGCGAAGCGGCCCGTGGGGGCGGCGGGGCGGCTTTCGAGCGGATAGGCGATGCGCGCACGCCCGTCCACGACCTTCATCCCGCGGATGACGATGGAGCGCGCCGCGGGCTCGCCGTTGGCGCCGGCGGGGCGCACGGGGGTCCCGTCCGCCTCGGCCACGACGATCCCGAAGACGTTCCACTCGCCCTTTGCATCCTGCGAAAGCCGCAGGTCGGGGCGGATCAGCTCGGCGTCGCGCAGCACGTACGCGCCGGTGCCGCCCACGGAGTGCGCGTCCAGCGTGCCGCGCGCCAGCGGGGCCGCGACGATGGTGTCGCCCTTCGCGTCCAGAAAGGCGACGTTGCGCAGGGCGATGGCGAGCGACCCGTCTTCCTCCACCGCCTGCACCGTGAACGCCTCGCGCGGCAGCCCCAGCGCCATGCTGACGCGCTCCTCGGCTACCTCCATGGTCTGCGTGCGGCGGATGAACATCCACACGCCGCCAAAGGTGAGCGCGAAGCCCACCAGCAGCCCCAGCAGGAGGAGCCCGACGCGTCCCAGGCGGCGGCGCGGCATCAGAACGTCTGCCCCACCGAGAGCTGGAAGATGAAGCGGTTGAGGCTCAGCGCCCCGCCCCGCCCCTCAGGCGCGAAGCTCTGGTTGATGGGCGTCGGAAGGAGCTTGTCGTTCTCGTCGATGGCGTACAGGCACCCGCGCTCCGGATCGTACGGGTTGTACGCCACGTCCACCCGCAGCGGCCCCACGGGCGTGGCGTAGCGGAGCCCCACGCCGGGGGTGATGCGGAGCCCGGGGTCGCGGCTCTGGCACCCTTCCACCTGGCGGGTGGCGGGGTCCCACACGCGCCCCGCGTCCACGAAGCCGGCCAGCCGCAACGCGTCGCGCAGGAACGGCGAGGGCGCCGTCACCTCCAGCGTCCCCAGCAGCGTGCGGGTGCCACCCGTGGCCGAGTTGAGCGTGTCCACATCCAGCTCGGTCACGCTGCCGTCGTCGCTCAGCCGCGTGCGCTCCACGTAGACTTGCGGCCCCAGCTCGTTGCGCGGAAAGCCTCGCACCCCCGCCGGGCCGCCGCCGTAGAAGCGCCGGTTGGGCGGAATGTAGCCATCGCCGTTCAGCAGCCCCTGGAAGAACGTCCCCCCCGCCAGCCGCCCGGATGCGATGACGGCGCCGCTCAGCCGCCGGTACACCGTGCCGTCGGCGTACAGGCGCAGGTACTCGTCCTGCGACCCAAGCGCCGCCGACGCGTAGTCGATCGTGGTGCGAAGCTGGTGGCCGCCGCTGGGGAAGGGGTCCAGCCGCACGCGGTTGCGCAGCACGGAGGTGTTCAGCGAGTTGGACCAGCGCGACCGCTTCAGCGCCTCGATGTCCTCGCGGTTGCACACCTCCACCGCCACGCAGAAGAAGAAGTCGTTCGCCTCCGTGCGCGACCTTTCCACCGTGAGGGTGGCGGAGAGCAGCGTTCCGCTCGCCACCTGGCGTACGAAGCCGGCCTGCCCGCCGCGCGCGCTGCGCAGGTAGAGCCCCACCTCGGTGAGCCGCTCCGCGTAGGCGCTGGCCAGGAACGAGGTGCGAATGCCGAAGAGGCGCGGCTGCACGAAGTCCGCGGCGACGCGGTAGTTCAGCGCGCTCGCGATGGTGGTGTCGATGGAGGTCGAAGTGGAGTCGAGCTGGAACTCGTCGCACAGGCGCGTGTCGCGCAGCCCGTCCACCGGCCCCGCGGCGCCCAGCTTCGACACCAGCCCGGAGACCTCCAGCCTGCGCGCACCGCCCAGGAAGTTGCGGTCCGTGTGGCTCGCCTGGGCGCGCAGGCAGTCCTGCGTGCCGTAGCCGACGGCGGCATCCACCGCGTAGCGCGCCGCCTCGGCCACGCGCACGATCACGGTGGAGCCGATGCTGTCCTTCTCCAGCTCCGCACTGTCCGGCGTGAGCTGCAGCGAATCGGGCGCCACCTCCACCGCCGCGAAGTCCACCAGCTCCAGCTCGAACAGATTGCGCTGGCTCCGCGAAAGGTCCGTCGCGCGCAGCCGCCGCCCCTCTTTGACGGCGATCTGGTGCCGCGCCGTGCGCTCGCTGATGCGGTCCAGCCCCGCGAAAAGGATGGTGTCCACCGTCACGAGCGGCCCCGTGTTGGCCACCAGCTGCACCTCGGCCACGTCCGCGATGGTGTCGATGGAGTAGTTGCGCAGCACCTGGGCGTAGGGGAAGCCCCTGTCCAGCAGGTTGTTGCGCACCGTGTCCACCGATGCCAGGAAGTCGTTGCGGCGGAACGGCTCGTTCAGCTTCAGCGGCAGCTTGCGCGCGATCTCGCCCGCGCTGTCCGCGCGCTCCACCCCCTGCACCTCCAGCACCCGCAGCGTCACCAGGTCGCCGGGAGTGATGCGAAAGGTGACGTCCACACTGCCGCCCGCGATCTCCTGCACGTCGGGGACGACGCGGGTGCCGTAGTACCCGTTGTCACGGTAGGCGAGTTGGATGCGCACCACGTCGCGCGATAGGACGCCCAGGTCCAGCGTGGGCTCCGTGCGCCCGAAGCCAAAGGGGCAGATGGGGAGGACGAAGAGCTTGCAGGACCTGCCCCGTGTGGTGACGACGCGGCGGAGGGTGTCTTCGGAGATCTCGAGGTCGCCCTCGAACTGGACGCGGCGGATCTCGCGCCCGGCGAACTGCGCCAGGCCGGGAAAGGGGCCCGAGGGCGCCCCGCCGCCGCCGGCGCACGCGCCCAGCAGCACCACCGCCACCAGCAGGGCGAGGGCGTGGAGCCGGCTTCTCGTCGTTCTGCGCTCGGGCGCAGCGTGCATCGGTTTACGCTTGGGCAGGCGGCGTACGGCGGCGCTCACCGGGGGCACGTGCGCGCCGGGCCGGAGTGCATAATCATGGCAATCTACTGCGCGGCGCGGGCAAGGCAAAGCGGCACCTTCCGTCCCCGCGCCGGTACGTTCGTGCACCGGTGTACCCGGCCGCCGAAACAGTCGTTCCGAGCGAGCAGGATCGCGGCTCCTACATTGAGATCGTGTCCACCTGCACCGGCGGGATGAAGATGCTGTCCCGCGCCCCCGGCGTCACGGGGTCGGCCACTCCCTCCGGCTCGCGCGCCTCGGGCTCCTCGCGGCGCGGGCGCTTGGACTGCTCGGCGCGGGGCGCGGAGCCGTCCACCGGGAAGCCGGCGCGGCGGCGCACGTCGCGCCACACGCGGGCGGACTGCTCGCGCACCCACTCGCGCACCTGCGTTTCGGCGGCGTCCGCGGCGCGCTCCCACCACGGCGGCGCATCCGGGGCGCCGCGCGGGCACACGCTGGGCGGCACGGCGCGGCGCAGGAAGTACTCGTCGAAGGATGCGCCCGTCGCCCGGCACCCCGGCGAGATCACGCGCAGCCCGGACACGGCCACCTTGCGCTCCACCACCCCGCCCGGCGGCTCCCACGCGACCGGCACGCGCCCGTTTGCGGCCGCGCGCACCATCCGCCCCCACACCGGCGCCGCCAGCTCGCCCCCGGAGCCGCGCGCCGTGATGGGGCGCCCGCGGTCGAAGCCGATCCACACCGCGCCCACCATGTCCGGCGTGAAGCCCACGAACCACGCATCCGTCGCGCCGTTGGTAGTCCCCGTCTTCCCCGCCGCCGGGCCGCGCAGGCCGACGTCGCGCGCCTTGCGGCCGGTGCCGCGGTCCACCACGTCGCGCATGGCGTCGGTCACCAGGAAGGCGACGCCGGGGTCCAGCACGCGCCGGCGCCGCACGCCCGGCTCCCACAGCACCTCCCCCGCCGCGTTCTCCACCCGCGTCACGAAGCGGGGCTCCACCCGCGTCCCCAGCGTGGCGAAGGCGGTGTACGCCCTCACCAGCTCCAGCGGCCGCAGCGCCGCCGCGCCGATCGCCACCGACGGAAGCGCGGGGACTTTGGCGGTGATCCCCATGCGCCGCGCCTCGGAGCTGACCTCGTCCAGCCCCGCGCGCTCGGCCAGCCGCACCGCGACGGTGTTCACGGACCAGCGCAGCGCGTTGCGCACCGAGACGGGCCCGCGGAACCGCCCGTCGAAGTTGCGCGGCTCCCACACGTCGCCGGCGGGCATGGTGCGGCGCAGCGGCTCGTCGATGAAGGTGTCGGTGAGCGCCACGCCCTTCTCCAGCGCCGCAGCCCACACCAGCGGCTTGAACGCCGACCCCGGCTGGCGAAACCCCTGCGAGATGCGGTCGAAGCGCGAGTCCTCGAACGACCTTCCCCCCACCCACGCCCGCACGTCGCCGGTGCGCGCGTCCATCA
>DASVVI010000973.1:0-7925 GCA_036386635.1 Longimicrobium sp. | reverse complement strand
CTTTCGGTCAACGGCGTTCCGCACCGGCGCGCGGTGGAGCCGCGGCTGCTGCTGAGCGACTTCCTGCGGCACGAGCTGCGCCTGACCGGCACCCACGTCGGCTGCGAGCACGGCGTCTGCGGCGCGTGCACGGTGCTGATGGACGGCGAGGCGGTGCGGTCGTGCCTGGTCTTCGCCGTCCAGGCGGAGGGCTCGGAGCTGACGACCGTCGAGGGGCTCACGGCCGGGAACGACGCGATGCACCCGCTGCAGGAGGCGTTTCGCGACGCCCACGGCCTGCAGTGCGGCTTCTGCACGCCGGGGATCCTGATGTCGATGATCCCCTTTTTGCGCGATCAGCCCACGCCGGACGAGCACACGGTCCGCGAGGCCCTCTCGGGCAACCTGTGCCGCTGCACGGGCTACCAGAACATCGTGGAGGCCGTGCAGCTCGCGGCCCGGCGCGGAGCGGCGGGATGACCCGCGGGCACGTCGGCTCGTCGCCGGTGCGCAACGAGGACCGCCGGCTGCTCACCGGCGAGGCCCTCTTCGTGGACGACGTGCACCTCGAAGGGATGCTGCACGTCGCCTTCGTGCGCAGCGACCACGCGCACGCGCTGATCAACTCGGTGGATACCACCGCCGCGCTGGAGCGCCCGGGCGTCGTAGCGGTCATCACGGCGGACATGCTGGGCGACTACTGGCAGCCGGGCCCGCTGCTGGTGCCGCCGCCGCCGGTGGAGGGGCTCATCTTCAACCAGGCGTCGCAGGTGCCGCTCGCCAGGGACCGTGTGCGCCACGTGGGCGAGGCGATCGCGATGGTGGTCGCCGAGAGCCGGTACCTGGCGGAGGACGCGGCGGCGGACGTGATGGTGGACTACGAGCCGCTGGAGCCCGTCGTCGATCTGGAGGCCGCGCTCACGCCCGAGGCGCCGGTCATCCATCCACAGCTCGGCACCAACCTGGCCGCCCACGTGGCGCAGCGGCACGGCGACTACGAGGAGGCGAAGACGCACGCGGACCTCGTCATCCAGCGGCGCTTCCACTACGACCGCGGCGCGGCGGCGGCGATGGAGAACCGGGCCGTGGTGGCGCGCTGGGACGCGCGCTCCGAGGAGCTCACCGTCTGGGACACGACGCAGGCGCCCATCCCCATCCGCAACGGGCTGGCGCGGATGCTGGGGCTGCTGGAGTCGCAGGTGCGAGTGGTGGCGCCGTACGTGGGCGGCGGGTTCGGGCCCAAGATCATGATGTTCTACCCGGAGGAGGTGCTCGTCCCCTGGGCCGCCATCCGGCTGGGGCGCCCGGTGAAGTGGGCCGAGGACCGCCAGGAGAACTTCTTCGCGACCACGCAGGAGCGCTCGCAGATCCACGACGCGGAGATGGCGCTCTCGCGCGACGGCAAGATCCTGGGCGTGCGCGACTTCTTCTTCCACGACACGGGTGCGTACGATCCCTACGGCCTCACCGTGCCCATCAACAGCCAGTGCACACTGCTCGGGCCGTACGACGTGCCGGCGTACCACAGCGAGTTCAGCGCGGTCTTCACCAACACCGTCACGGTGACGCCGGTGCGCGGGGCGGGGCGGCAGCACGGCGTCTTCGTGATGGAGCGGCTGCTGGACATCGCCGCGCGCGAGCTGGGGTTGACGCCGGACGAGATCCGCCGCCGCAACTACCTGCGCTCCGACGTCTTTCCGCACACGTTCCAGATCCTCTTCCAGGACTTCGCGCCCCTCTACTACGACAGCGGCAACTACGCACCCGCCCTGGAAGCCGCGCTCGACATCGTCGGCCGCGACACCTTTCGGCAGGAGCAGGCGCGGCTGCGTGCGGAGGGGCGCTTCATCGGGATGGGGATCGTGTCGTACGTGGAGGGCACGGGGATCGGCCCTTACGAGGGCGCGCGCGTGACCGTGGAGCCCAGCGGCCGCGTGCGCGTGGCGACGGGGCTCGGAACGCAGGGGCAGGGGCACTACACCGCCTTCGCGCAGATCGTAGCGGACGTGCTGGACGTCGAGGTGGACAACGTCAACGTGGTGACGGGCGACACGCGCGAGTTCGGCTGGGGCACCGGCACGTTCGCCAGCCGCGGTGCGGTGGTCGCGGGGAGCGCCTGCCACGAGGCCGCCCTCTCCGTGCGCCGCAAGGTGCTGGACGTGGGCGCGCGCGTGCTGGGCGTGGGGAGCGACGAAGTGGAGCTGTCGTACGGCACGGTTCGCGTCACGGCTGACCCGTCTCGGTCGATCTCCTTCGGCCAGCTCGCGGGCCATGCCAACCCCCTGCGCGGCGCCGTTGTGCCCGGCACCGCGCCGGGGCTGGAGTCCACGGCTTACTTCGGCCCCGATCACGGGAGCACGGCCAGCGGAGTGCACGCCATCGTCGTCGAAGTCGATCCCGAGACGGCGATGGTGCGCATCGACCGCTACATCGTCGTGCACGACTGCGGCAAGCTGATCAACCCCGTGATCGTCGCGGGGCAAGTGCAGGGCGGGGTGGCGCATGGCATCGGCAACGCCTTCTACGAGAAGCTCGTGTACGACGAGGGCGGCCAGCTCATGAACGCATCCTTCGCGGACTACCTCCTGCCCACGGCGCTGGACGTGCCGCGGGTGGAGATGGCGCACCGCGAGACCTCTGCGCCGCTGAACCCGCTGGGGCTCAAGGGCGTGGGCGAGGCGGGGTGCATCCCCACCGGCGCCGTCTTCGCGCAGGCCATCGAGGACGCGCTTCCGCACCTTGCGCTCGAGATCCGCGAGATCCCGCTCAGCCCCAGCCGCCTATTCGAACTTCTGCGCGAAGCCCGTCCCGCTCGCGTGAAAGATGACGAAGCGCTGGCGGCCGACTGATGCGGGGAAACTCCCGGACCGGAGCCTGCCCGACGGGCTGCGTGAAGGGCACGCGCGCGGCATGAGTTGTTCCGTACCCAATCTCCCGGCCCGAATGAGGAGGGGCTGCGGCGTCACGGGCACACTCATCCGCCTGCGGGCTCGGGTGGCTGGGGCGATCCTCCTTTCCGGCGTCGCGGGTTGCGCCGCGGCCTCCGTGGGAGCCGGGGCGCGGACGCGGGACATGGCATACGCGTGGGCGCGCGGTGACACGCTCCGATACCGCATCACCTCGGAAACGTTCAGTTCGGTCATGATGGTGGAGGAGCGGAAACTCCTGGAACGGCGCGGGGTGAGTTTCGCCCTGGTTTCGACGGGAGAGGGCCGGGCCACTGCCTGGATCGAAAAGGCCCGGCTGGAAAAGCCGGGAGCAGAAACGCCCGTGCGGATCGCGGGTCCGGAGATCGTGGGGCTGCCGTTGGTGATGGCGGTAGGGCAGCGGGGGATCGACAGCGTTGTCACACAAGAGGGCCTTTCCCACGCCTGGCCGGACGTGGCGAACGACATCCGTTCACTCCTGCTCCGGGTTCCCGGCGGTCCCCTGCCGGATGCCCGCACGTGGGGGGCCGAGAGCACCACCGAGCTGTCCAAGGACACCTTGTATACCGAGCCGGAAACCCGGCGGATCGACTATCGCGTCGTGGGGCAGAGCAGGATCGGGAGGACCGTGGTAACCGTGGTGGACTACGAGGGGACGCGCACCAGCGAGCTGCGCCGGCGAGGACCGCCGCCCCCCCCGCCGCCAGGTATGGAGTTCTTCTTTTTCCCCTCCGTGATCGTATCGGTCCGCGTAAACGAGCAGGGACGGGTCTTCTTCGATGCGCGCTCGGGGAGGCTCGTCCGCCACACGCGAACCGTCTCCAGGGAGATAACGCGGCCGCCCTTCACGTCGGCGGAAGCGCATGTCGTGGTCTATGAGTACAGGCAGACGCTGGAACTGATCTCCGCGACGGCTGCGGCGCGACGATGAAGCGCTCCCCACCGCGGCCGGATGGGCCCGGCGCACCCATTCACCCGCACTCACGCACCCCATGATCTTAGACGGCGAGCACACCTTTCCAGGCCCGCGCGAGACCGTGTGGGGGCTGCTGCAGGACCCCGAGGTGCTGGCCAAGGCCATGCCCGGCGCGCGGCGCCTTACCCTCACGGGGCCCGGCGCGTACCAGGGCGTGATCCGCATCGGCGTGGGGCCGGTCACGGCGGCGGAGTGGTCGCTCAACGTGACGCTGGCCGACGAGGTGCCGCCGGAGAGCTACGTGATGATCGTGGACAGCAAGGGCGCGCTCGGCTTCACGCGCGGCCAGGCCACCGTCAACCTGGACGAGGTGGCCGGCGGCACGCGGATGCGCTACCACGCGGACCTCTCCGTCGGCGGCAAGGTGGCGGGGGTGGGGCAGCGGCTGCTGGACCAGGTCGCGCGCATGCTGACCAAGCAGGGGCTGGACGCGCTCAACAAGGAGTTGGAAGCGCGGCTCGCCGCTGGCCGTTCCACCTGACTCGCGGGAGACGCGCCATGCGTATCGCAATGGGAATCGTCCTGCTCACTGCGGCGTTCCTGCTGGGGATGCTCGAGATCGTCGCACTGGTCGATCCAGCGGGTATGAGCCTCGCGAACGATGCCGCCCCCTTCGGGCCCGCGCCGTCGTGGCCCGTACACGCCCTCTGGATCGCGGTGATCGCGGCTATGGGCTGGGTGGCCGTCCGGCTGCTGCGGCCGCGCGACGCACCTCCCAGACACGGATTTCGATGAAGCCCGCCCCGTTCGCGTACCACCGGCCGGACTCGGTCGAGGGAGCGCTGGCCCTCCTCGCCGAGCACGGCTACGAGGCCAAGCTCCTCGCCGGCGGCCAGAGCCTGGTGCCGGCGATGAACTTCCGCCTCGCCGCGCCCGCCGTGCTCATCGACCTCAACCGCATCCCCGGCCTCGACGTGATTGCCGAAGCGGAGGGCGGCGTGAGGATCGGGGCGATGGTGCGGCAGCGGTCGGCGGAGCGGAGCACGTTGCTGGCCGAGCGCGCGCCCCTCATCGCCGAAACGCTCCCGTTCGTGGCCCACGCGCAGATCCGCAACCGCGGCACGATGGGCGGCAGCATCGCCCACGCCGACCCCGCGGCCGAGCTGCCCGCCGTCATGCTCGCACTGGGCGCCCGCTTCCATCTGCGCGGCCCCAATGGCACGCGCACGGTGACGGCTGAGGACTTCTTCACCGGCCTCTTCGGAACCGCGCTGGAGCCGGAGGAGATGCTGGTGGAGATCGAGGTCCCCACCGCTGCGCCGAACACCGGGTTCGCCTTCGACGAGATCTCGCGCCGCCACGGCGACTTCGCGCTGGCGGGCGTCGCGGCATCCGTGCAGGTGGACGCGGAGGGGCGCTGCACGAATGCCCGCATCGCGCTGCTGAGCGTGGGTGATGGGCCGGTGCTCGCCGCCCAGGCCGCCGCCGCGCTCGATGGCCAGACGCCCACAGACGAAGCGATCCGCGCCGCAGCCAACGCCGCGGCGCAGCAGGACATCGATCCACCCGGCGACATCCACGCCACGCCCGCGTACCGCCGCCAGCTCGCGGAGGTGCTGGTGCGGCGCGTGCTTCCGCGCGCCTTCGAGCGTGCGCGCGGCGCCATCGCATGACCCACGCACAGTCCGCCCCAACCCACGACATCCCGGAGATCCGATGAAAGTGTACGACCTGTCGCAGCCGCTGAACGAGCAGGCCCCCTTCTGGCCGTACTACCCGCCTTTCGAGGTGAAGTACATCAAGCGCAAGGCGGAGCACGGCGTGAACGCGCAGTACATCCAGACGTCCAACCACATGGGGACGCACCTGGACGCGCCGCGCCACTTCGTGACCAACGGAATGACCATCGACCAGATCCCGATGGAGTGGCTGTGCGGCCCGGGTGTCATCGTCAACCTGAGCGACGAGATGGACGAGCTGGCGGTGTACACGCCGGAGATGATCGAGTCGCGCGTAGAGGTGCGAAAGGGAGACATCCTCCTTCTCCACACCGGCTGGCACCGCTACGCGCAGTGGGGCGACAAGGCGGACGAGGAGAAGTACATCCACATGCACCCGGGCGCGCATCCGGACATGGTGCCGTGGCTGCTGGAGAAGGAGATCCACATCTGGGGCGTGGACGTCGTCTCCACCGACCACCCGATGGACCTGCCGATCGGGCGCTTCCTGGGCAAGGGCCTGCACAACCACTGCGACCGCGTTCGCGCCGCCGCCGAGAAGAAGTTCGGCGGCCCCGAAGCCGTCGCGCGCCTCTTCCCCGACGAGGACTACCAGCTCACGCACAACAAGCTGTTCGACAAGAACTGCATGCACATCGAGAACCTGGGCGGCGACATCAGCGCCCCCGAGCTCCAGAACCGCCGCCTGATCCTTGGCGTCTTCCCCTGGAAGTTCCAGGGCGGCGAGGCGGCGTTTGCGCGTGTGGTGGCGTTCGACGGGGAGTGGCCGGCGAATCCTTGAGGGGATAGGGTAGTGAGCCGGGCGAGTGAACTCGCTGCAACAACAGCAAAAAGTCCGCCTTCGCGGACTCGGGAGGGGATCGTCGCAGAGCGTAAAGCTCGGAACGTCCCCTCACCCCCATCGAATGAAATGGAGAGCTGAATGCCCCGCCGCAAGCCGCCGATTCCGGTATACTTCACTGGTCTTAAGATAACGAACGTTCGTTGCTTTGGTGCAAGCCAACGACTGGATCTGACGAGCGAGAAAAACAAACCGGCACGATGGACTCTTATTCTTGGAGACAACGGGGTAGGTAAGACGACCCTCCTGCAGTGCTTGGCGTGGATGCGCCTAGTACCAGAAAGCGGCTTTGAGTTGGGCGCTCCACAGCAGGGTGATGACCGAGGAGATCCGCCACCCCTCGCCAAAGGCAGGTTGGGTCCGGCACTCCTAGACGAGGAAAACGAGACGCTCGAGAGCCTGCTGCGCGTAGGGCATGATGCAGATTTGACACTTGCCGCGGAGTTGTCGTTCGGGGGTGCGCTGACCGCGATCGGGGGGAACTCTGCTGTTGCACCAGAGGCGGGCAAGACCATTCGGACCGGCGTTCAACTCTACTTCGCGAAGCGGCTCCTCTCCGATTTGAAATACCTGGGCCGCCCATCGATCGAGAGGAGGCTGAACGGCGAATTTCACGAGCCATTAATCGTCACCTATGGAGCCAACCGGCAGTTGGGGGTGCAGAATCTTGTTACTGGTGATCTCGATGATCCGGCAGACGCATTTCGCCTGTCGAATGTGACAGAACTCTATGATTTAGAAGAGATTTTCAGTGCGCTCGATTACGCGACGCAGAAAGTTACCGGGTCGCGTGAGGAGGAGCAGCTGAAGCGCCTTGTGGCTGTTCTTGTCCGTATCTTACCAGAGGAACTTAGTCCGTCAGACATCACAATTTCCCCGCCTGATGTACTTGATCGCGCATGGAAACCTAGCGAAGTGCGTGTGCGGACGTTCTCGGGTTGGGTTCCAATGTCGGCTCTGAGTCTTGGGTATCGGACGACATTGGCTTGGACTATGGACCTAGCTTGGCGCCTGCTTAAACGCTACCCAGCCAGTCCGGATCCACTTGCGGAGCCCGCAGTGGTGCTCATCGACGAAATCGATTTACACCTACATCCCCTATGGCAACTCAGACTAATCGACGCGCTGAGTACGATGTTTCCAGGTACCCAGTTTGTCGCTACCGCGCATAGCCCGCTGATGGTTCAAGTCGCTGAAACCGCGAATTTGGTTCTCCTCCGGAAACGCGAGGCGGACGTCGAGATAGTAAACGACCCAGAAGTTGTTAGGAGTTGGAGAGTCGACCAAATCTTGACGAGCGAACTCTTCGAGGTCCCGCGCGCGCGGAACAAGCAAACTGAACTCCTATTCGCGCGCAGGGACCTGTTGGTGGATAATCTGAACCGGAGTGCCGCGGAGGAGGCGGAGCTGAGGGCCATTCGAGCACAGATAGCAGATTTGCCAACTGCCCCTGATCCCGAGGCCCAGGAGGCAATGGCTTTTGTCAGGGAGACTGCGGCCCTTATCAAAAAACACAGGTTAGC
>DASVVI010000972.1:0-5215 GCA_036386635.1 Longimicrobium sp. | reverse complement strand
TACCCTCCCGCGCCCCACCACCCGCGCCGCACACCGAATGCGAAGAGGCGCGGAGATCTCTCCCCGCGCCTCCGCGCCTCCGCGTGAGATCTGCCGTTACAGAATGTACTTGCGCAGATCCTCGTCCTCCACGATCGCCTTGAGGCGCCCGCGGACGGTGTCGCCGTCGATGTGGATGGTCTTCTGCTCGCGCTCGGGGAGCTCGAAGAGGATGTCCTCCAGGAGCGTCGTGAGCACGGTGTGGAGGCGGCGCGCGCCGATGTTCTCCATGCGGTCGTTCACCTGCGCGGCGATGCGCGCGATCTCGCGCACGCCTTCGTCGCTGAACTCGAGGGTCGCGCCGTCGGCGGCCACGAGGGCGCGGTACTGCGTGAGGAGCGCGTTCTTGGGCTCCTGGAGGATGCGGATGAAGTCCTCCTCCGTCAGCGCCTTAAGCTCCACGCGGATGGGGAAGCGGCCCTGGAGCTCGGGGATCAGGTCCGACGGCTTGGAGACGTGGAACGCGCCCGCCGCGATGAAGAGGATGTGGTCCGTCCTCACCATCCCGTACTTGGTCTGCACGGTGGAGCCCTCGACCACCGGGAGGAGGTCGCGCTGCACGCCCTCGCGCGACACGTCCGGGCCCGGCGCGCCGCCGCGGTCGGTCGCGATCTTGTCGATCTCGTCCAGGAAGATGATCCCCATCTCCTCCACGCGGTCCAGCGCCTCGTTGATCACCTCGTCCATGTTGACCAGCTTGTCCAGCTCGTCCTGCAGGAGGATGCGGCGCGCCTCGGCCACGGTCACGCTGCGGCGCTTCGTCTTCTTGGGGAGGACGTCCTGCAGCATGTCCATCAGGTTGTTGTCCATCCCGCCGTCCATGCCGCCCATGGGGACGAGCATGTTCTCCAGGGGAAGGCTCTGCGTCACCTCCACCTCCACCTGGCGGTCCTCCAGCTTCCCGTCTTTGAGGAGCTGGCGGAACTTGTCGCGGGTGCGCTCGCGGCGCTCCTTTACGCGGTCTTCCTCGGCCGCGACGCCGCCGGGACCGGCCACGAACACGCGCGCCTTTTCGGCCTCCGTCGGCTCGGGCGGGGGCGCGCCGCCCTCGGGGAGGGGCGGGATCAGGAGGTCGAGGAGGCGGTCCTCGACGCGCCCCTCCGCCATTTCCTGCACGTCGTCCTCGCGGTCGGTGCGCACCATGTTGATGGCGACGTCCACCAGGTCGCGGACCATCGACTCCACGTCGCGGCCCACGTAGCCGACCTCGGTGAACTTGCTCGCCTCCACCTTGATGAACGGAGCGCCGGCGAGCCGCGCCAGCCGGCGCGCGATCTCCGTCTTCCCCACGCCGGTGGGGCCGATCATGATGATGTTGTTGGGGACGATCTCCTCGCGGAGCTCCTCGTCCACGCGCTGACGGCGCCAGCGGTTGCGCAGGGCGATGGCGACGGCCTTCTTCGCCTCGCCCTGCCCCACGATGTACTTGTCCAGCTCGGCCACGATGCCGCGCGGGGTCAGCTCGTCCAGCCAGGGCTGGGGCTCGGCCGCGTCTTCGCGCGGGGCTTCGGTCTCTTGCGTCGCCACGTCAGTCCAGCTCCAGAACCGTGATGTTGCGGTTCGTATAGATGCAGATGTCTCCCGCGATCTCCAGCGCGCGCCGCACGATCTCGGCCGCGGGGAGGTCGGAGTGGTCCTTGAGCGCGCGGGCCGCCGCCAGCGCGTACGACCCGCCCGACCCGATGGCGACCACGTCGTCGTCCGGCTCGATCACGTCGCCGTTGCCGCTGAGCATGTACAGGTGCTCGCGGTCGGCGACGGCCAGCAGCGCCTCAAGGCGGCGAAGGTAGCGGTCGGAGCGCCAGTCCTTGGCCAGCTCTACCGCCGCGCGGCTGAGGTTGCCCGGGTAGCGCTCCAGCTTCTCCTCGAACTTCTCGAAGAGGGTGAACGCGTCGGCCACGGAGCCCGCGAACCCCGCCAGGATCTTGCCGTCGCGCAGCTTCCTCACCTTCACGGCGGCTGACTTGGCAACCACGTCGCCGGTCGTCACCTGCCCGTCTCCCCCCAGCGCGACCTTGCCGTCACGTCTTACCGCGAGGATGGTGGTGGCGTGGAACGTTGGCATCGTCATGTATCTTCGACCGTCTCTCTAGTTTTCGATGGCTCGCCAGGAGCGGTTGTATTCGCCGCTGGAACAACACAAAGTCCGCCTTCGCGGACTCGTTCCGCAAGGGCGGCACCGTTTCCCCTCGCCCGCCCTCACGCTCGCGGGTGCGCCTGCCGATAGATCCGCTTCAGCCGCTCGCGCGAGGTGTGCGTGTAGATCTGCGTGGTGCTCAGGCTGGCGTGTCCCAGCAGCTCCTTGACCGCCATCAGGTCCGCGCCCGCGTCCAGCAGGTGGGTCGCGAACGTGTGGCGCAGGGAGTGGGTGGACAGCCCCGCGTCGTCGGCGATCCCCTTGAGGAAGGCGCCGACGACGTTCTGGATCTGGCGGACCGTGATGCGGCGCCCCGTCTGCGCCACGAAGACGGCGCGGCGGTCCGGGCGCTCCGCCGTCTCCATCACCCGCTCGCGCGCCTCGTAGTAGGCGCGAAGTGCGCGCGTCGCGGCGCGGCCGACCGGAACGATGCGCTCCTTACGGCCCTTCCCCATCACGCGCACGCGGTCGCTCACCAGGTCCAGGCTGGCCACGTCCATCGCCTGGAGCTCCGAGAGGCGCATTCCGGTCGCGTAGAAGAGCTCCACGACGGCCAGGTTGCGCAGCGCGTGGAAGCCGCCGCCCTCCGCCCGCGCCTCGGCGTCGCGGAACACCTCGTCCATCTGCTCGCGCGTCAGAAAGCCGGGGAGGTGGCGCTCGCGCTTGGGCGTGCGCACGGTGCGCGCCGGGTTGGCCGCGACCCGCGCCTCCACGTGCAGGAAGCGGTAGAACGACCTCACCGCCGACAGCTTGCGCGCGATGGTGGTGCGCGCCAGCCCGCGGCGGCCGGCCATCTCGCCCATCCACGAGCGGATGGAGAGGCGGTCGACGCCGCTCCACGTCCACTCGGGGGCGCCATAGTAGCGATCCAGAAACGCCTCGAACTCCGCCAGGTCGATCGTGTACGCCTCCAGCGTGTTGGGCGAGAGCTGGCGCTCGTGGGCCACGTAGCGCAGGAAGGTGTCCACGTCCTCCCGGCGCGCCGGGTCGCCGCCGGGGGTCACGCCGCGGCGGGCTCCGGCACCAGCTCGTGCTGGCGGATCCAGGCGGCGAAGTCGGCGCGGGCGCGGGCCACCAGCTTCTCCCGCTTCTCTTCCTTCTTGCGCACCGGCTCCTCCAGCGGGTCCACCAGGCCGAAGTTGGAGTTCATCGGCTGGAAGTGGCGCGGCTCGGACTCGCGCAGGTACCTCATCAGCCCACCCAGCATGGTCGTCGCCGGCGGCAGCACCGGCTCCAGGCCTCGGACGATGCGGTCCAGGTTGGCCGCCGCGAGGATGCCCACCGCCGTCGATTCCGTGTAGCCCTCGACGCCCGTGATCTGCCCCGCGAAGAGCAGGTCGTGCCGGTCCGCGAGCGAGCCGTGCGCGGTGAGGCGTGCCGGGAAGTTGAGGTACGTGTTGCGGTGGATGGAACCCCAGCGCAGGAACTCCGCGTTCTCCAGCCCCGGGATGGTGCGGAAGATCCGCTTCTGCTCGCCGACCTTGAGGCGCGTCTGGAAGCCGACCAGGTTCCACATCTGCCCCGCGCGGTCCTCGCGGCGGAGCTGCACGATGGCCCACGCGCGCCTGCCGTCCCACTGCGGCACGGGGAGCCCCACCGGCTTCATCGGCCCGAAGCGGAGCGTCTCGGGGCCGCGCGTCGCCATCACCTCAATGGGGAGGCACCCCTCGAAGTAGGGGACGTTCTCCCAGTCGTGCCCCTCGTACCCCTCGCCGGTCCGCAGCGCCTCCACGAAGGTGTCGTACTGCTCCTTCGTCATCGGCGCGTTGAGGTAGTCGTCGCCTTCGCCCTTCCCCCAGCGCGACGCGGCGAAGAGTGTCTCCATGTCCAGCGACTCGGACGAGACCACGGGCGCGATGGCATCGAAGAAGGCGAGCCCGTCATCGCCCAGCGCGCGGCGGATGGAGGCGGAGAGCGCGTCGGAGGTGAGCGGGCCTGTGGCGATGATGGCCGGTCCCGCCGGAAGCTCGGCCATCTCGCCGCGCTCCACGCGGATGCGCGGGTGGGCCTCGATGGCCGCCGTCATCCGCGCCGAGAACTCGCGCCGGTCCACGGTGAGCGCCGTGCCGCCGGGGATCCGCGAGGCACGGGCGGTGGCCAGCAGCAGGCAGCCACCCGCGCTCAGCGCCTCCATCTCCAGCTTGAGCAGCCCGTGCGCGTTGGCCGGGTCCTCGCTCTTGAAGGTGTTGGAGCAGACGATCTCGGCCAGGTCGTGCGTCTGGTGCGCGGGCGTGCCGCGCACGGGGCGCATCTCGCACAGCGTGACGTCGTGCCCGCGCTCCGCGAGCTGGTACGCCGCCTCCGAGCCCGAGAGCCCTCCGCCCACCACGGTTACTTCGGCCATGCACTCCCCTTCTCGAATCGTATCCAGCCGCCGGGCTCCATGCCCGCGCGAGCCGTACTGATACCAGCTTCGCCGCGTTCGGTTCATCCACGGGAGAGTATAGCCCCTGCGCGCGGAGAGGGACAATTGCACAACGGGGAAAATCTGGATAACTTGGGGATTCCTGCCCCGACGCTCTCCGTGCCTTCGTCGTATCGCCATCCCGACGTCTCCCGCAGCCCCCCACCACAGGACTGGACCCAGTGAATCGCAGCAAACTCATGCTCGCCCGTGCCACCCGCAGGGCGTTCGTGCTCCTTGCCGCATCGGCGGCGCTCGCCGCGTGCACCGATGACGCAACGGGGTTCGAGGAGCCGCGGGAGATCACGCTCGGCGGCATCTTCTCGCTCACCGGCAACTGGTCGACACTCGGCGTCGCCAGCAAAGCCGCCATGGAGCTGGCGGTGGAGGACGTGAACGCGTACGCGGCGGGGCGCGGCATCACCTTCCGCGCGGACATCCGCGACACGCGCCTGGAGCCCTCGCGCGCGCAGCTCGAGGTCGAGGCGCTCCGCGCCACCGGTGCGCGCCTGGTGATCGGGCCGCAGAGCAGCGCCGAGCTCGCCGCAATCAAGCCGTTCGTGGACGCCAACGGGATGATCGCGGTGAGCCAGTCGAGCACGGCGGGCACGCTGGCCGTGGCGGACCGCATCTTC
>DASVVI010000971.1:0-16486 GCA_036386635.1 Longimicrobium sp. | reverse complement strand
GACATCTACACGGGAGGGAAGGCGGACGTCCGGCGGAGCATAGGCAGGGTCGTGAGCCGCTCCGGAAGCATCTTGGGCGCGTCGATCTTCCAGGGGATTCTGCTCGTGGTGGGGTTCCTGATGCTGGTCGGGCCCGCGTTCATCTTCTACGCGTGGACCTTTGCCATGCCCGCCATCATCGTGCTGGACGGCGCCGGCGCCTACGCATCGTACGCACGCTCCCGCGCGCTGACGAACGGCTACATGGGGCACATCCTGACAACGGTAGTGGCGGCGTGGGCGATTTTTAGCGTGGCGTTGCTGGGGGGCATGGTCGCGATCGTGGTGGCGATGGGGCTGGGGCTCGACCCGCGGTACGCGGATCCGTTGCTCGGCGTGGTGGTCTGCCTGGTCTATCCGTTCGTCAGCGCGGTGACCACGGTCCTGTACTACGATCTACGTATCCGACAGGAAGGCTTCGACGCGGAGTTCCGCGAGACGGATGACCCCGAGCCAGACGTACCGCCTGCCGGAGCGTAGGCCGGCCGGATCTCAAACCGTTCTTGTCTTGTCGCCCGTCCTCATTACCTTTCGACCACCCCTGTGCGCGCATCCCCGCGCGAAGCCTCCGCACGACGGAGAACCATGCAGGCCGCCCGCCTCCGCGCCCGCCGCCCCGGCGAGATCCTGTCCGCAGCGATCCAGATCGTCCGCGCGCATTACAAGCCGCTTCTGCTGGCCTCGGCCGTGTTCCTCGTCCCGGGTGAGCTCATCGCGCATGCGCAGCCCTACAGCGACTCTTACACGGACATCCTCGGCCTCATCCTGACGCTGGCGGCGAGCGCGGCCGTGGTGATGATCGTGTCCGACATCTACACGGGCAAAGAACCGGACGTCCGGCGCAGCATCGAAGCGCTTTTAAGCCGCTCCGGCAGCGTGCTGGCAGCGGGTATCCTTCAGGCGATCATACTCGTCACCGGGTTCCTCCTGCTCGTGATCCCCGCGTTCATCTTCTACGCGTGGACCTTTGCGATGCCCGCCATCGTGATGCTGGAAGGCGCCGGAGCATACGAGTCGTACGGTCGCTCCCGCGCGCTCGCGAAGGAGCACGTCCGCCACGTTCTCGTCACGCTTGCCATGGCGTGGGCGAGCGTTGTCGTGGTGTACGTGGGGGCCCTCCTCTCCATCAACGTGGTGACGGAGCTGGTGGGCATCTACGACTTGAACCTGAACCCGATCGACATCGCGGTGCGCCGGCTCGCCCAGCCACTCGTCAGCGTAGTGGCGACGGTCCTGTACTACGACCTGCGCGTTCGCCAGGAGGGCTTCGACGCCCAGCTTCACGCGGGCGAGATGAACCCCGAGGCGCCCCGCGCCTTGGCATAGGCCTGACCGCCGGATTCACGGTACAAAGACGGGCCTGACCCTCCAACGATATGTCTAATGCGGGAGCAGCTTCGTCTGCTCTCTGCAATCTGGTACGGCGCCCGCTCTCAAATCGTGAGCCGAGCGACCCCCAATGAGCGGTCCCGGTACTGTGCAGCCATCGCGAAAACAACCTTTCGGCGAGCCGTTGACCTGTGGTGAACGCTGGCTAAACTCCTTGCATGTCTTCACACCACCAGGGACGGGAACGATGAAGATCGGCGCGGACGGACAGGTTACGATTCCGCAGCACATGCTCGACAGGTTAGGGTTGCTGCCGGACACCGAGGTGGAGCTCACCGTCGTGGACGGCGGGGTGCTGGTGCGCAAGGTTTGGGAGAAGTCTGGGGATTTCGGCTCGTACCTCGATTCGGTCCGCGGCAGCCTCAAGGGCGGGATGACCACCGACGAAGTCATGGCTCTCACGCGGGGTGACGAGTGAGCGCCGTTCTGGTCGACAGCAACGTCTCCTTGACGTGCTCATCCCCTGGCTGGACATCATCTCGCCCTGACCGGCTCTCGACCCGCGGCGGCCGACGCGCTAACTTCTCGCGCTTCCGAACGACCGCCGCCGCACGGAGAGAGACATGCAAGACGCGCTGAGGGCCGCAGATCCGGACATCCACCGCCTGATCGGCGAAGAGGCCGCCCGGCAGGAGCACCAGCTGGAGATGATCGCCTCGGAGAACTTCGTCTCCCGGGCGGTGCTGGAGGCGATGGGCTCCGTGCTCACCAACAAGTACGCCGAAGGGTATCCCGGAAAGCGCTACTACGGCGGGTGCGAGGTGGTGGACGAGGTGGAGCGGCTGGCGCAGGAGCGCCTCCTCCGCATCTTCGGCGCCGAGCACGCCAACGTGCAGCCGCACAGCGGGGCGCAGGCCAACATGGCCGTCTACTTCGCGCTGATGGAGCCCGGCGAGACCCTCCTCGGGATGAACCTCTCCGAGGGCGGGCACCTGACGCACGGGTCGCCGGTCAACTTCAGCGGGCGGCTGTACAAGGTGGCCGCGTACGGCGTGCGGCCGGACGACCACCGCATCGACTACTCCGCCCTGCGCGACCAGGCGATGCAGGTGCGGCCCAAGGTGATCGTCGCGGGCGCCAGCGCGTACCCGCGGCAGATCGACTTCGAGGTGATGGGCGAGATCGCGCGGGAGAGCGGCGCCAAGCTGTTCGTGGACATGGCGCACATCGCCGGGCTGGTGGCGACGGGGCACCACCCATCCCCCGTTCCATTCGCGGACGTGGTCACCTCGACGACGCACAAGACGCTGCGCGGCCCCCGCGGCGGCCTGATCCTGTCGCGCGCCGAGTACGCCAAGGCGATCGACAAGCAGATCTTCCCCGGGGTGCAGGGCGGCCCGCTGATGCACGTGATCGCCGCCAAGGCAGTCGCCTTCGGCGAGGCGCTGCGGCCGGATTTCTCCGTGTACAGCGGGCGCGTGATCGAGAACGCGCGGGCGCTGGCGGAGGGCCTCATGGAGCGCGGCTTCACCCTCGTCTCCGGCGGCACCGACAACCACCTGGTCCTCGTGGACCTGCGCAGCAAGGGCGTCACGGGCAAGGTGGCCGAGAAGGCACTGGACCGCGCCGGGATCACCGTCAACAAGAACACCGTTCCCGGCGAGACGGAATCGCCGTTCGTGACGTCGGGGATCCGCATCGGCACCCCCGCGCTCACCACCCGCGGCCTCGGCCCCGAAGAGATGCGCGCCATTGCCCTCCTCATCGACCGTGTCGTCACTGCCCCGGACGACGAGGCGGTGTCCAACACCGTCCGCGGCGAGATCCGCGAGATGTGCGACCGGTTCCCGCTCTACGCGGATTGGGTCCGGGTGTGAAACAGAAGTGCGTTAGTGCGTGAGTGCGTGAGTGCGCGCGAGATACACCCATTTTGTCATCCTGAAGGAGCCGCTGCTCAGATCCGTGGATCACGCTGTAGCTTGGCGGCGACTGAAGGATCTAGCCGGCGAGGCCAGAGGCCGGTGGGTCAGCACGAGCCCCTCGGTACGCGCAGTAGATCCTTCGCTGCGCGCCAGAGGTTGGAGACGGGGCGAGGACGGTGAAGCGCGCGCTCAGGATGACAAAATGGGTGGACCGCCGGTCCTCGTCGCACTAACGCACTAACGCACTAACGCACTAACGCACTAACGCACTAACGCACTCCCCACCGAACCCGGGGCCCGCACCGGTGTACCCAAACCTCCGTCCCTCCAGCCTCCCCTGAAGTCTCGGCCATGAAGCGAGCGTACATCGAGACGTACGGCTGTCAGATGAACACCGCCGATTCCGAGCTGATGCACGGAATCCTGGCGGAGAGCGGCTACGTCGCGACCGACTCGGCGGAGGACGCCGACGTCATCCTGGTGAACACCTGCGCCATCCGCGACCACGCGGAGAAGCGGGTGATCGGGCGCGTGGGCCAGCTCCAGGAGCAGCGGCGGCGCGGGGCGCTGGTGGGCGTCACGGGGTGCATGGCGCAGCGCATGGGGGAGTCACTCCTGGGCCGCGCCGGCGGCGTGGACCTGGTGATGGGGCCCGACGCCTACCGCCAGCTCCCCGAAAAGCTGGCCGCGCTCGGCGCGCTGGAATCGAAACCGACGCTCCTCACGCTTCCGCAGATGACCCCCGCGCCTGCCCGTGGCGGGCTCACGGTGTTGGGCTTCGACCCGCACGAGAACTACGAGGGCGTCACTGCCAAGCGCACCTCCGCCGTCTCCGCGTGGGTGCCGATCCAGCGCGGGTGCAACTACCGCTGCACCTACTGCATCGTGCCCTACGTCCGCGGCGACGAAAAGAACCGCGACCCGCAGGCGATCCTCGACGAAGTGCGCGCGCTCGCGGAGCAGGGAGTGCCCGAGGTCGTACTCCTGGGGCAGACGGTGAATTCGTACGAGCACGGCGACTGGAACTTTCCGCGCCTGCTGCGCGAGACCGCACGGGTTGAGGGCATCCGCCGCGTCCGCTTCACCTCGCCGCACCCCAACGACTTCACGCGCGAGCTGGTGGAGGTGATGGCCACGGAGCCCGAGGTGTGCGAGCAGCTCCACCTGCCCGTGCAGAGCGGGAGCAACCGCACCCTCAAGCGCATGCTGCGCCGCTACACGGTGGAGGAGTACCTCGAAAAGGTGGAGTGGGTGCGCGAGGCGATCCCCGGCATCGCGCTCTCCACCGACGTCATCGTCGCCTTCCCCGGCGAGACCGAGGAGGAGTACGAGGAGACGCTCGACCTGATGCGCGAGGTGCGCTTCGACGAGGCGTACATGTACCGCTACTCCCCGCGCGACGGCACGCCGGCCACCCGCCTCCCCGCCGACCAGTTCGTTCCCGAGGCGGAGGGCCAGGAACGCCTTCTCAAGCTGATCAACATGCAGCGCCAGATCATGCTCGAGGTGAACCAGACGTGGGTCGGCCGCACCGTGGAGGTGCTGGTCGAGAAGGAAGGGCGCCGCGGTGGCGTGCAGGGACGCACCGAGAGCAACAAGACGGTGAACCTGGACGGAACCCCGGACATGATCGGCAGCTTCATCGACGTCACCCTGACGAGCACCACCGGCGCCACCTTCAACGCCGAAGCCGCCGTACTGGAGCAGGTCGCGTAAACGCCAGCCCCACCCGGACATACGATGAGCCGCGCTTCCCCCGTTGGGGAGCGCGGCTCATCATCGTGAGGTGAGCAATTGCGGCATTGCACGAGCCGGCTTCAGCCGGCTTCCCGTGGTCCCAGCCGGGGGCTTCAGCCCCCGGCTGACCTCAGAACGCGCCCGTGCTCGTCCGCTGGAGCGCAAAGGTTGCGTTCGCCGTGCCGCCGCTCGAGGAAACGGTGACGGTGCGCTGCCCCGTCTCGCCGGCGGCGGGCGCGTAGCCCAGCGGCACGCGGACGGCGAGGTTGTACGTTGCCGGCAGCAGGTTGGTGAAGGTGAACGTCCCTGCCGTGCTGGTGACCGTCGAGTCCGCGCTCCCGAGCAGCACCGTCACTCCGCCGAGCCCGGTCCCTCCCGCCTGCACCTGCCCGCTGATCGTCCCGGTCGTGCCGTTGCCGCCGGAGGGCACGCGCTTGCTCCCGAAGACGTTCCCGCCATCGCATGCGCCGGACGCCACCAGCGCCGCCAGCATCAGGGCACTCCCCGTGTGCTTAAGCATCCTGCACCTCCCTCTGGTTCCGCACTCCCATCGCCGTTTCCCCATCGGCGTGCAACGGCCGCGCCAATGCTCCTCGCTCGCCCCACAACTGAGCGCTCGCGCTACCGGTGCGCCACGACGCATACACTCGCGTACGGTTTGTGGCAATGTAAGTGGCGACATTGCAACGACTTACTTGCGCGGGCGATTCGTTGCGCACATGTTGGGCGCGTAGCTTTCAACCGCCCCCGCCGCCCCGTCCAATGGCGCACTTCCGACCGCCGATCGTCCTCGCATTCCTGGCGTTCCTCGCCGGGGTGTTGGCGGGGCTGCGCATTGCTGCGATCCCGCCGGGGGCGGCGCTGGTTGCGGTCGTGGGGGTGCTCGCGATGTTTGTCGCTCCGCGGCTTGGGGCGGGCAGCGTGCCTCCGAGGCACGTGCTGCAGGTGATCCTGGGCGCGCTCGTCTGCGCCGGGGCGGGGCAGGGAGCGGCAGCGCGTATCGATGCGGAGCGTGACTGCCGGGCGATGCTGGCGGATGGCGCCACGCTCCACGCCCGCGGAGTGCTGGGCGCGAACCTCGTTCCCGGCCCGGACGGGCGCATTCCGCTCCTCCCGCTGACCCTTTTGGAGGCGCGGACGAAGGGCGGCGTGATCCCGAGCTGCCGTGTGGAGGCGCGCGTCCGCCTGCCGCGCGGCTCACCGGTCATGCTCGCGGGCACGGAGCTCCGCGTGGATGGCGCGTGGTGGCGGATGCCGCGGCCCGTATCGCCCAGCGCCTGGCCCGGCGATCCGTCGTACGCGGGCTTCATCTTCGCGGGAAAGGCGGCGGTCATAGCGCCACCCAGCCTGGCCGCACACCCGCTCCTCACGTTGCGCGGACGCACGGAGCGGAGTATCGCGCGCCTCTTTCTCCGCAACGCGCCGCTGGCGGACGCGCTGCTGCTCGGCCGGCGCGAGACGCTGGACCGCGGACTCGCGGACCGGTTCGCGCGCAGCGGGCTGGTGCACCTGCTGGCGATCAGCGGCAGCCACGTCGCGCTGATCGGCGCGGTGCTCCTCCTGCTGGCGCGCGCCGCGCGGTTGAGGCGGAGCCACGCCGTCGCTGCGACGGTGGCGCTGGTGACGACGTACCTGGCGGTGATCGGCGCGCCGCCCTCCGCGGTGCGCTCGGGGATCATGCTCGCGCTCGCACTCGCCGCGACGGTGCTCCAGCGGCCGACGGCGCCGCTCGCACCGGTGGCGGCGGCGGCGCTCGCCATCCTCGCCTTGCAGCCGATCGCGGCGCTGGACATTGGCTTTCAGCTCTCGTTCGCGGGGGTGCTGGGGCTCATCCTCATCCGCCCCGCCATGCTGAAACGGCTCCCTGCGCCGTTGAAACGAGGGTGGAAACGGTCGCTGGCGGACTCGCTCGTCACGTCGCTGGCGGCGTTCGTGGCGACGGCACCTGTGGCGGTGCACCACTTCGGGCAGATCGCGCCGGTGTCGATCGTCGCGAACCTGCCGGCCGTACCGCTTACCTCGCTCGCGCTGGTCGGCACCGGTGCGGCGCTGGCGACGGAGCCGGTGCTGCCGCCGCTAGGGCGCCTGTTCGCGGATGGCGCGTCGCTGATGCTGGATGGGCTTCAGCGGGTGGTAGACGTCGCGGCGGAGCTTCCCGGCGGGCACGCGGCGGTGGCCCGGCCGCGTTGGGGGCTGTGGGGCGCGGCGGCGCTCGCCATCCTCCTCGCGCTGGAGTGGAGCGTGCGCATGCGCGGCTGGGTGCGCGGGTCGCTCGCGACGGCGGCGGCCTGCGCGGCGTTCCTCGTCCTTCCCGCCGCGCCCGCCGCACAGGGGCTGGAGCTCGCCTTCCTCGACGTGGGGCAGGGGGACGCCGTCGCCATCCGCACACCGGCGGGGCGCTGGCTGCTTGTGGATGCGGGACCCATCGAGGAGCGCTTCGACGCCGGAGAGAAGCGCGTCCTCCCCTTCCTGCGCAGCCGCGGCGCGTCCGCGGTGGAAGCGATGATCCTCACCCATCCGCACGCGGACCACATCGGAGGCGCCGGGGCCGTGCTGCGCGGGATGCGGGTGGGGCGCGTCGTGGAGCTGGGGCTCCCGTTCGGCACGCCGCTCTACCGCGACCTGCTCAGCGCCATCGAGGAGCGAGGCGCCGTCTGGTCTGTGGCAAGGCAGGACCGGGTCTTGCAAATTGACGGAGTGGAAGTGGCGTTCCTCTGGCCATCCGCCGGGTCGCTTGACGCCCCCGCGGACGCGAACGACATTAGCGCGGTGGTGCGGCTCCGGTACGGGGCATTCACCGCGCTCCTCACCGGCGACGCACCCTCCGAGGTGGAGGCGAGGCTGGTGGGCCGCTACGGCGCCGCGCTCCGCTCCGCCGTGCTCAAGGTGGGGCACCACGGATCGCGCACCGCGACCTCCGACACGTTCCTCCGCGCCGTGCAACCGGAGCTGGCCGTGATCTCCTGCGGCGTACGCAACCGCTACCGCCATCCCGCGCCCGAGACGCTGGAGCGCCTGGCCGCGCGCGGCGTACGCGTGGCGCGCACGGACCTGGAGGGAACGGTCATCGTCCGGGTTCACCCCGGCGGCGCGTTCTGGGAGCGCGTGGAGCCGTGATGCTCTGGAATCGGCTCCTGGACTCGGTGCTGGGGCCCGTGGCGCCGCCTCCTCCCGCCGTCCCCGCCAGCGCGCTCCCGCCCGGCGTCACCTTTCGCAAGGGGCGCCTGGTGCCGGCCATCGGCGGGGTGCTGGCGAAGACGAAGGGCCCCATGACGGCGGTGACGCTGGGGCGCACCATCGTCGTGCTCCCCGGCGCGGAGCTTTCGCCGCGGCTCCTGGTGCACGAGCTCACGCACGTGCGGCAGTGGGGCGAGGACCGGCTCTTCCCCCTGAAGTACGCGCTGCAGTCGCTTCGGCACGGGTACCTGCAGAACCGGTACGAGGTCGAGGCGCGGGCGGAGGCTGAGCGGGCCTTCCCCCGGACCCCAACAACCCCGAGGAACGCGTGACTGCAAAAGGCCTGGTCACAATCGAGCGCCACATCATCGAGGCGGAACGCGAGTTCCCCGAGGCGACGGGGGCGTTCAGCAACATCCTGTACGACCTGGCCTTCTCCGCCAAGATGATCGCGCGCGAGGTGCGGCGCGCCGGGCTCGCGGACATTCTTGGGCTCACCGGCGAGGTGAACGTCCAGGGCGAGGAGGTGCGCAAGCTGGACGAGTTCGCCAACGAGGTGATCTTCAAGGCGCTGGACCACACAGGGCACCTGTGCGGGATGGCATCCGAAGAGGTGGAGGACTTCATCCCCATCCCCGACCGGTTCCCCACAGGGAACTACTGCGTGCTCTTCGACCCGCTGGACGGCTCGTCGAACATCGACGCCAACGTGAGCGTGGGCACCATCTTCTCGGTGCACCGCAAGGTCAGCGACCACCCGCGCGGCTGCGTGGAGGACTGCCTGCAGCCCGGGACGAAGCAGGTGGCGGCGGGGTACATCGTGTACGGGTCGTCCACGATGCTGGTGTACACCACGGGCAACGGGGTGCACGGCTTCACGCTGGAGCCGTCGATCGGCGAGTTCCTCCTGTCGCACCCCAACATCAAGATCCCCACGCCGGGGCAGCGGATCTACAGCGTCAACGAGGGGAACTACGCCCGCTGGTCCGAGGAGCAGCGCCGGCTGGTGGACCACCTCAAGAACGCGGACGGCGACAACCCGAAGCCGTTCAGCGCGCGCTACATCGGCTCGCTGGTGGCGGACTTCCACCGCAACCTGCTGTACGGCGGGATGTTCATGTACCCGGCGGACGTGAAGTGCCCGCAGGGGAAGCTGCGCCTGCTGTACGAGGCCGCGCCGCTCGCCATGATCGCGGAGCACGCCGGCGGCCGCGCCTCCACCGGCGAGCAGCGCATCATGGAGGTCGTCCCTCACGACCTGCACGAGCGGACCCCGCTGTTCATCGGGACGAGCGAGTACGTGGAGCTGGCCGAGCGCTTCCTGGCGGGGACGGAGGCGGGCGCGCTGGTTTGATCGGTGTGGTTTGGGTGTTTGGATGTAAGGAGGCCCCGGCTCGGTTGTGAGCCGGGGCTTCTTTGTGGCACCCTGCTGGGCCGGCGGTTGAAACCGCTGCAACAACCGCGGGAAGCCTGCCTTCGCAGGCTACGCGGGGGCGGGATTGGTGCGGGGCGGCCGGGACGGTCCGGCGGCGGGTCGCCGGGGGATGAATCCCCCGGCTGGAACGACGCGAAGGCGGCTAAAGCCGGCTCGTGCACACTCAGGCCCGGAGTATGAGAAGGCGAATTTCGTGTGCGCGGGGCGGGGGTTCGGGCGTGTGCGGGACACGGGCAGCCACATGGGGCGGCCCCTACGAGGTATGGGCGCGGGGCGGGGATTGGGGTGGTGGCAAGGGCGGGCGGACACGCAGGTCCGCCCCTACCGGGATCGGTGTGCGGGGGCGGGGATGGGGTGGGGCAGAGGGCGGGCGCGATGATGTGCGGCGGCGGTGCTGGGAATCAGGGTAGAGGGCGGATCTGGACCGCGAGTCCGCGAAGGCGGACTTTGTGCTGTTGTAGCCGCGACTTCAGTCGCCGGGCTGCTGCCCCGGCCACACCACCCCCTCCTCAAAACGCCATCTGGAACTGCGCCTTGAAGCTCTGTCCACCGGGCGCGTCGTGGGCGCCGTGCCAGAGGTCGTAGTTGAACATGACGCGGTTGAGGCCGCCGAGGTAGACGTTGAAGCCGGGGGTGATCAGGGTGCCGGCGCCGTCTTCGGGGGCGTTGTGGTCCGTGTCGGGGTCGCCGTGGCTGATGCGGAGGAGGGGCTCGAGGGAGGCGATGCGGCTGGTGAGCGGCTTCGTGCGGTACGAGATCCAGCCCTGCGCGCCCAGGAAGTGGCGGCCGGCGAACGGGTCGCCGTCGCCGAAGGCGAGCTCGGCGATGGCGTGCGGGCCGGGACGGTAGCCGCCCACCTCAGCATCGATGGCCCAGGCGTGGCCGCCGCGGGAGCGGGCAGGCGCGGAGTCGGCGGGGGGCTGCACGAAGTCGCGGCGGCCCCAGGAGCCGGCGAGGGTGAAGCCCGGGAGCGGCTGGATGCCGGCGCGCGCCGAGAGCTGATAGCTGCGCTCGCCGCCGTCCACCGTGTGCACGGGGCCGTTGGTGAAGGCGGCCGCGTAGAAGGGGCGCAGGGGGAGACCCCCGGGCCTCCCGGTGATCTGCACGCCCAGGTCGCGCTCCGCGTAGCCGAGGTCGGTGACGAGCGCGTACTCGTCGCGGGCGCGGAGGCCGCGCACGCGCACGCCGCGCTCGATGGGGGCCATCTGCGCGGAGTTGGTCTGCGCGATCGCGCCGAACGGGCGCTGCGCGTTGCCGGCCAGCACGCTGAGCGCGGGGTGCAGGTTCAGCCGCACGTACGCATCCTTGAACGTCACGCGATTCCCGGCGAAGTCCACCTGGAGCCGCCCCGCCACCACCGGACCGTAGCGCGTGGCGATCTCGACACGCGCGCGGCGGAGGAACCAGTCCGTCACCGGCACCGAGTCCACGCTGCTGGTGTTGAACTGCGCCTGCAGGCGCGCGCCCAGCGTGACCTCCATCCCGTTGACGGTAAAGGTGGGGGCAGGCTGCTGCTGGGCGCGGGCCGGATGGGCGAACGTAACGGCGAGCGCGCATGTAACGGCTGCCGAAGCGCGGCGGGCGAGGGGCATCGGATGGCGTGATCGTGTGGGGGGTGTAAAGCGGGATTGTAAGGCGCCCGGACTCGTGACGGGTCCGGGCGCCTTTTCATCGTCGGCCAAACGGCTCAGGGCGCGACGGTTACCTTCAGCAGCATGTAGCAGACGGCCGAGATGGCGAACGCGGCGGGGATGGTGAGGAACCACGCCCACACGATGCGCCCCGCGATGTTCCAGCGCACCGCCGAAAGACGCCGCGTGGCGCCCACGCCGACGATGGCGCCGGTGATGGTGTGCGTGGTGCTCACCGGGATGCCGAAGAACGTCGCGATGAAGATGCTGATGGCGCCGCCCGTCTCCGCGCAGAAGCCGCCGACCGGGCGCAGGCGGGTGATGCGGGTGCCCATGGTGTGCACGATGCGCCAGCCGCCGAAGAGCGTGCCCAAGGAGATCATGGTGTACGCCAGCAACTCCACCCAGAGCGGCACGTGGTCGGCGTTGGGGAGGTACAGGTAGCGCATCCACCCGGTCTGCCCCGCGAACGCCGCTTTGGACGACACCAGCAACCCGACGATGATCCCCATCGTCTTCTGCGCGTCGTTGCCGCCGTGCGAAAGGGAGAAGACGCCCGACGAGGCGAGCTGCGCCACGCGAAAGAAGCGGTCCGCGAAGCCCGCGCTGCTCTTGTGGAAGATCCAGAGCACGATCAGCATCAGCAGCCATCCCAGCGCCATGCCGATCAGCGGGGAGAGGAAGATGAAGAGGATCGTCTTGATCCACCCGCCCGGGATGATGGCGCCGAACCCCGCCTTGGCCACCGCCGCCCCCGCGTAGCCGCCCAGCAGCGCGTGCGACGACGACGACGGGATGCCGTAGAACCAGGTGATCAGGTTCCAGGCGATGGCGCCCAGCAGCCCGCCCATCACCACGCTGGGGGTGACGATGTTCACGTCGATCATCCCCTTGCCCAGCGTCTTCGCCACCGCGGTGCCCACCACGAAGAGCGCGGCGAAGTTGAAGAACGCCGCCCAGAACACCGCCTTCACCGGGCTCAGCACCCGGGTGCCCACCACCGTCGCGATCGAGTTCGCCGAGTCGTGGAAGCCGTTGATGAAGTCGAAGGCGAACGCGACCGCGATGATCACCAGGATGTATACGACGTTCGCGTCCACGGCGGTCACCCGTTCTTGATGGCGATGCTCTCCAGCACGTGCGACACGTGGTCGCACTCGTCGATGGCATCCTCCAGCTTGTCGAACAGCTCCTTCCACTTGATGATCTCGAGCGGGTCGCCCGTCGAGTTGGCGAACAGGGCGTGCACCGCCTCGAAGTAGATCGCGTCGCCCTCCTCCTCCAGCGCCTTGAGCTGGCTGGTGTGCTCCAGCATCAGCTTGGGCTTCTTGAGGTTGATGACCGCCGCCTCGATGCACGCGGCGGCGCGGCGCAGCACGTCGGCCAGGCGCGCGGCCTCGGGGCGCATCTGCGTGACGTGGAACATCTGCACGCGGCGCGCGGTGCCGTCCAGCAGGTCGATCACGTTGTCCAGCCGGCCCGCCAGGAGGTGGATGTCCTCGCGGTCCAGCGGGGTCACGATGCTGCGGTCGATGCGCGCGTTGATCTCGCGCGTCATCACGTCCGCCTCGTGCTCCAGCCGCTTGATCTCCATCACCAGCTCGTCGATGCGCGCCGGCTCGGCGAACATCTGCGCGATCAGCTCCGCGCACCCCGAGAGGCGCTTGGCCATCTCGCTGAACATCGGGAAGAACTGCTCGTCTCTTGGAAAGAGGCCCACTGCGTCCTCCAGGGGAAATCGATGTGTAACGATGAGGCATTCCGGTGTGGAATGCGCGGCACCCCGGCGCCGCCCCCGGAATCCCGCGCCAAAGCTATCGTGCGTCCCTCGCGGGGAAAAGGGTGTTACATGGCCCGGTTACGCCGCAGGGGCCCGCCGTTACCGACGCGTTACGCAGCCTGGGTAGGATCACGCGCCAATCGAGGAGGCCGATCTTCGACCAACCGTGGACTACCCGACATGACGAATCGCCGTTTCTTGCCCGCCGTGCTCGCGCTCTCCCTTCTCGCCGCGTGCGGCGTGGACGGCGGGGGGAGCACGCCGGGCGCGATGAAGGGGAGCGCGGGCGCCGCGCCGGGCACCGTTACGCTCACGGGCGCGGGCGCCACCTTTCCCATGCCCATCTACTCCAAGTGGTTCGCCACTTACGGCCAGAGCAACCCGGTGCGCGTGAACTACGCCTCCGTGGGCTCGGGCGCCGGCATCCGGCAGATCACGCAGGGCACCGTGGACTTCGGCGCATCGGACGCGCCGATGACGGACGCGGAGCTGGCGCGCAAGCCGGGGATCCTGCACGTGCCCACGGTGTTGGGCTCGGTGGCGGTGTCGTACAACCTCCCCGGTCTGCGGCAGCCGCTGCGGCTGGACGGTCCCACGCTGGCCGCCATCTACCTGGGCACCGTCCGCAAGTGGAACGACGCGCGGATCGCCGGGCTCAACCCCGGCGTCGCGCTCCCCAACGCGGACATCCTGCCCGTGTACCGCACGGACGGCAGCGGCACGACGCACGTCTTCACCGACTACCTGGCCACCATCAGCCCGGAGTGGAAGCAGCGGGTGGGGACGGGGAAGTCGGTGAAGTGGCCCACCGGCCTGGGCGCCAAGGGGAACGAGGGGGTGACGGGCTCGGTGAAGCAGAGCGAGGGCGCCATCGGGTACGTGGAGCTCGCCTACGCCACGCAGAACCAGCTCCCCGTGACGGCGCTGCGCAACTCGTCCGGCGCCTTCGTGCAGCCCAGCGTGGAGTCGACCACCGCCGCGGCCGCCGACCTGGGCGAGCAGCTCCGGCAGCACCCCGACCTGCGCATGTCGGTGGTGAACGCCCCCGGCGCGCAGGCGTACCCGGTGTCGTCGTTCACCTACCTGTTGGTCCCCGGGCAGATGGAGGATTGCGGCAAGGCGAAGGCGCTCGTCGGGCTGGTGCGCTGGACGCTGGCCGAAGGCGGAGAGATGGCGCGGCAGCTCCACTACGCGCCGCTGCCGGAAGCCGTGCGCTCGCAGGTGCTGCAGAAGCTCCAGGGCGTCACCTGCGGCCCCCAGCGCCAGCCCGCGCTGGCCGGCTGACGCGCAGATGCAGCCCACTCCCGAGCAGGCCGGCGTGCTGGCGGGCGGCGGACCCCCGTCATGGGTCCGCCGCG
This sequence comes from Longimicrobium sp., assembly GCA_036386635.1. GTDB lineage: Bacteria > Gemmatimonadota > Gemmatimonadetes > Longimicrobiales > Longimicrobiaceae > Longimicrobium. The sequence goes on along the minus strand of DASVVI010000971.1, from coordinate 2,078 downwards.
TGCTGCCGTCCGTGCGCCACGGCAACCTGGCGGACCGCGCCTACGCCATCACGCTGGGCGCGTTCGGCGCGGCGATCCCCATCCTCTTCGGCTTCATCCTGCTGCGCGTGGGGACCGCCGCCTGGCCCGCGCTGCGGCGGTTCGGCGGCGGCTTCGTCGTGGGGTCGGACTGGAACCCGGTGGCGGGGAGCTACGGCGCGCTGCCGTTCATCTTCGGCACGCTGGCGTCGTCGCTCCTGGCGCTGCTCATCGCGGTGCCGCTGGCGGTGGGGCTCGCCATCTTCCTCACCGAGCTTTCGCCGCGCTGGGTCGCCGCGCCGGTGGCCTTCGGCACCGAGCTGCTGGCCGCCATCCCCTCCGTTGTCTACGGGATATGGGGGATCTTCGTGCTCGTGCCCTGGCTGCGCTCCAGCATCCAGCAGCCGCTGGCCGGCGCGTTCGGAGACTCGTTTCCGCTCTTCGCGGGGCCGGCGTACGGCACCAGCATCATGGCCGGCGGGGCGATCCTGGCCATCATGATCGTCCCCTTCATCTCCGCCGTCTCGCGCGAGGTGCTGGCCGCCGTGCCGCGCGACCAGCGTGAGGCCGCGCTCGCGCTGGGCGCCACGCGCTGGGAGATGACGTGGCAGGTCGTGCTCCCCTACGCCGTGCCCGGGATCATCGGCGCCACCATCCTGGGGCTCGGCCGCGCGCTGGGCGAGACGATGGCCATCACCATGGTCATCGGCAACCGGCCAGACATCCCCACCTCGCTCTTCGCGCCGGGCTACACCATGGCCAGCGTGCTCGCCAACGAGTTCAGCGAGGCCTCCGACGACCTGCACCTGGCCGCGCTCATGGAGATCGGCCTGATCCTGTTCGGCATCACCATCGTGGTCAACTCCGTCGCGCGCCTGCTGGTGTGGCGCGTCTCGCGCCGCGCGGGGAAGTAGACGATGAACACTGCGACCGCGCCCTCGTGGCGCGACCGGCGGCGGCGCACCACCAGCACCGTGATGCTGGCGATGACGGGGGTGGCGGCGCTGCTCACGGTGCTCCCGCTGCTGCTGATATTGTGGCACCTGCTGCGGGCCGGGATCACGGCCATGAACGGCGACTTCTTCACCGAGACCCCGGCGCCGGTGGGCGAGCCCGGCGGCGGGGTGGGGAACGGGATCCTGGGTACCGCCATCCTGGTGGGGCTCGGCGCCGTCTTCGGGCTGCCGGTGGCCATCGGCGCGGGGCTCTTTCTGGCCGAGGCGGAGGGGAGCCGCGTGGCAAACGGAATCCGCTTCATCACCGACGTGATGAACGGCATCCCGTCCATCGTCATCGGCATCTTCGTGTGGGCGTGGGTGGTGGTGTCGATGGGGCACTTCTCCGCGCTGGCGGGGGGCGTGGCGCTCGCCATCATGCTCATCCCCATGGTCACCCGCACCACCGAGGAGATGGTGCGCCTGGTGCCCCGCGAGCTGCGCGACGGCGGCCTGGCGCTGGGCTTCACCCGCTGGCGCACCACGCTGGGGATCGTGCTCCCCGCGGCCCGCAGCGGCATCCTGACCGGCGTGCTGGTGGCGCTGGCGCGCATCTCGGGCGAGACGGCGCCGCTCCTCTTCACCGCGCTCGGAAACCCGTTCTGGGGATGGAAGCTGAACGAGCCGATCGCCGCGCTCCCCGTGCAGATCTTCCAGTACGCCATCTCGCCCTACGAGGAGTGGCACCGCCTGGCCTGGGCCGCGTCGCTCCTGCTGATCGCGCTGGTGCTGGGGGTGAGCCTCGCGGCCCGCCTCCTCATCCGCAGCCCATACAAGGGACGCTGAACATGCAACAGATCGCCACCGCCGCCCCGCGCACCATCGCGCCGGACGCGCCCGCGAACGCACCCGGCACCGTGCCGCTCGCCGTGGAGGCGCGCGACTTCTCCTTCTGGTACGGCGGCAACCGCGCGCTCAACGACATCACCCTGGAGGTGCCCGAGCGGCAGGTGACGGCGCTGATCGGCCCGTCCGGGTGCGGCAAGAGCACCTTTCTGCGCTCCATCAACCGCATGAACGACCTGATCCCGGGCGTGCGGCACGACGGCGAGATCCTGATCCGCG
>DASVVI010000970.1:0-2403 GCA_036386635.1 Longimicrobium sp. | reverse complement strand
GAACTGCCGCTCCAGGTGCTCAGCGAGAGCGCGAACACCCCAAACCTCAGTGGCGTAGTGGCCGCCGAGATAGAGGTTGATCCCGCCCTCCTCGGCGTCGAAGAAGTTGTGGTGCGCGCCCTCGCCCGTGATGAAGGCGTCGAGCCCCGCGGCCCCCGCATCCGCCACCTTGCCCCCCGCGCCGCCCGTAACGACGCCAATCCGCCGCACGTGCTCCGGACCACCAGCGATCATCTTCACGCGCGTGCCGAGGACCTCGTCGAGACGCGCGCAGAGCGCCTCGCGGCGCAGATCCACCTCGCCCCAGACGCCGAGCGGCAGCCCCTTGTAATCGCCAAAGGTGCCCTGAGGCTCCGCGCCCAGCGCCCGCAGCAGGACGGCGTTGTTGCCGACCTCCGGGTGCGCATCGAGCGGCAGGTGCGCGGCGTAAACGGCGACACCCGCGTCCAGCAGCGGCTTGATGCGCCGATAGCGCCGTCCGGTCAGGGGACGGTTTCCATCCCAGAACAGCCCGTGGTGCACCAGGAGAAGATCCGCGTCGCCGGCGATTGCCTGGTCCACCGTCGCCTGCGCCGCATCCACCGCCACGGCGATGCGGCGAATAGGACGCGTGCCCTCCACCTGCAGCCCGTTCACCGCGTCCGGGTAGTCGGGCGTCGTAGCGATGCGGAGGTAGTCGTCCAGGTAGCAGACCAGCTCGTCAAGCTTCACGGGATGCCGGTGGGAAGAGACGCGCGTTTTTCCCCGATCTGTGGATAACGGGAGTGGAGAACCGGGGGTCACTCTTGCGGAAAACGCGCAAGCCGTTCGTACGTATCGGGTTGCGCGCTGTTCAACCCGTTGTGGAAAACATCCCGGCGTGCGTGGAGTTTTCCCCCGACCCTGCGGGCAGAGCGCGGACGGCCTCGGCGTCCAGCATCTGCACCTGGCCGTTGAAGCGCGCGCCTTCCTCCAGGTGAAGATGCTGGGCGCGGGCGTGGACGACGCCCTCGATGTCGCAAGTGGCCTGGAGCTCCAGCCGGCTCTCGGCGACGACGCTGCCGCGGATCCGGCCGCCGATTACCGCGTCCTGGGTGAAGATGTCGCCCTCCACCAGCCCCTCTCGGCCGACGACCACCGCCTTGGTGGCGCGGATCGTTCCGCGGATCTCGCCCTCGATGCGCACCGTGCCATCGGTGATCAGGTCCCCGACGATGCGCATCCCGGGCCCGATGATGGACATCGACGCCTCGCCCGCGTTGCCGCGCGACGGTGCGGACGTGTCACTGGTGCTCTTTGCTTTTCCGAACGCCATCCTCTACTCCGGTAAATGAACGAGTGACACCGGATCGACCGGCGTCCCGTTCCTGCGGATCTCGAAATGAAGGTGGGGAGCCGTGGAGACTCCCGTGCTTCCGCTGAGCGCGATCGGCTCGCGGGAGCGCACCCGCTGCCGTGCCTTCACCAACACGCGGGAGGCGTGCCCGTACAGCGACTCGTACCCGCCGCCGTGCGCGATTCGCACGAAGAGCCCGTACACGCTGTCGCGCCCGGCTTCGGTCACCGTGCCGTCGCCAGCGGCAACGATCGTCGTGCCGAGCGCCACCGCGATGTCCATCCCGGGGTGGCGTTCGTCGCCGTCGCGCCCGCGCTGCCCGCGCGTGACGAACCCGCGCGCCGCCAGCGGCCACGCGCGCGGAAGCAGCGCCTGGTCCGCCGAGTCCGCGCTCGCGGTGTCAGCCTCCACCGGCTGCGGAGCCGCGGCCTTGGCGGGCTCGCGCCGGCGACCGCCGCCCAGTAGCCTGCTGATCTGCGCGTACCGCGCCTCCATCTCCACCAATCTGCGGCGGAGCTGGTCCACCTCCGCTACCTCGCCCTGCAGCCTCCGCACGTCCCGCTGCAGCATCTGCGCGCGGGTCGCCTGCGCCGCCAGGTAGACCCACGACCCCACCATCAGCAGCAACGCCACGCCCAGCCCGATCGCCGCGAACTTGAGGAGCCGCAACCGGCGGTACGACAACTCGTAGGTGCGCGTGGTGAGGTCCGTCCCACCGCCATGCGGCACGACGATGAAGGTCATCCGGCGATCTTCGGCGACGCGCAAGCGGGGGCCTCGGTGCTGGGACATGAACGGCGGTGCGTGAGTGCGTAAGTGCGTAAGTGCGTTTGCTTTAGAGCGCACTTACGCACTCACGCACTCACGCACTTTCCTCTCCTAGAAGCAGCTCCAGCACCCGGTCGAAATCGTCCGCGTTGTAGAACGGGATCTCGATGCGGCCGCTCTTGCCGCTCGCGCCCACGCGGATGCGAACGGCGGTGCCCATGGCGCGCTGGAGCTCGGTTTCCAGGTGGCGGACGTGGGGGTCGGCCGGCGGGGCGGCAGGAGCGGTGGAGGGCGGGGAAGGGGGGCGCTCGCCGCCCTCG
>DASVVI010000969.1:0-5827 GCA_036386635.1 Longimicrobium sp. | reverse complement strand
GTGAGTGCGTTCAACAGCGGTCACCAACGCACTGACGCACTAACGCACTCACGCACTTCCTCAGCCTTGACGCGGCACGGCATTCCCCCTACCTTCATCCCCGTCGGGCGTACCGGGGAGCTACATTTTTGAGCCAACAGTTTTGAAGCAGGGACCTGCTCTTGTGGCAGACGTCACGCCTCTCCGGAGGAAGGCGGAAAGCCGCGGGGAAGTCACCCAAACAGTGTATCACACTGGCTTCAAAAATCCTCCCTTGTGCGTCCTGGCTCGGGGCCGGTCTCGCTAGTCGCGAGACTGGCCTTTTCTTGCATACCAACCCCGGAGTGAGCCCGTGCCCAAGGTCCGCGTAACTCGGCGGGTGCACTTCTCGGCCGCGCACCGCCTGCACAACCCGGCGATGACGGACGAGGAGAACGCGCGCATCTACGGGCCCTGCAACCACCCCAACTGGCACGGCCACAACTACGAGATGGACGTGACCGTGGAAGGCGAGCCGGACCCGCGCACCGGCTACCTGGTGGACCTGGGCGAGCTGCGCGACGTGGCCGAAGAGGTGATCGGGCAGATGGACCACCGCAACCTCAATCTGGACGTCCCCTGGCTGCAGGGGGTGATCCCCTCCACCGAGAACTTGGTGGTGGCGATCTGGCACCAGCTGGCGCCGCGCGTGCCCCGGGGCAGGCTGGCGCGCATCGTACTGTGGGAGACGCCGCGCAACTACGCGGAGTACACGGGAGAATAGATGACCGAACTGATCGTTCCCGCCTCCGAGCGGGAGGCACCCGCGTTCGACGAGCTCGTGCGCCTCATGCTCGTGGAGCTGGGGGAGAACCCCGAGCGCGACGGCCTCGTTAAGACGCCCGAGCGTGTGGAGAAGAGCATGCGCTGGCTCACGCGCGGCTACGGCATGTCCGTGGCCGAGGTGATCGGCGACGCCGTGTTCGAGGAAGACCACCACAACATGGTCATCGTCAAAGACATCGAGATGTACTCGATGTGCGAGCACCACATGCTTCCCTTCTTCGGCAAGGTGCACATCGCCTACGTGCCGGACGGCAAGATCGTGGGGCTCTCCAAGCTGCCGCGCGTGGTGGAGGTGTTCGCGCGCCGCCTGCAGGTGCAGGAGCGGCTGACGGAGCAGGTCGCCTCCGCCATCATGGACGTGCTGCGCCCTCAGGGCGTGGGCGTGGTGATCGAGGCCGCGCACCTGTGCATGATGATGCGCGGCGTGGAGACGCAGAACTCCAAGACCGTCACCAGCGCCATGAAGGGGATCTTTCGCGAGGACCTGCGCACGCGCGACGAGTTCCTGCGGCTGGTCACGGGCGGCTCGCTGGTCTGACCACGGGGACGGCAATGGACGACTCGATGCGGGGCAGGACGGCGCTGGTGACGGGCGCGTCGCGTGGGATCGGACTCGCGGTGGCGCGCGCGCTGGCGGAGAGCGGCGCGTGGGTAGGCATGGTCGCGCGCGGCGGCGACGCCCTCGCCCGCGCCGCCGAAGAGGTGGGGGGTCACGCGATGCCCACCGACGTATCCGATCCGTCCGCGGTGCACACGCTGGCCACCTACGTCGGCGAGCTGCTGGGCGACGCCCCGGACCTGGTGGTGAACGCCGCCGGAGCCTTCGCCCTCGCGCGCCTCGCGGAGACGGAGCCCGCATCCTTCGACGCGCAGATCGCCGCCAACCTGCGCGCCCCCTTCCTGCTGGTGCGCGCGTTCCTCCCGCTGATGCTGGAGCGCGGGTCGGGGCACATCATCCAGATCGGGTCGGTGGCGGGGCGCGTGGCGTACCCGGAGAACGGGGCGTACTCGGCCTCCAAGTTCGGGCAGCGCGGTCTGCACGAGGTGCTGCTGCAGGAGGTGCGCGGCACCGGCGTGCGCGCCACCCTGGTGGAACCCGCCGCCACCGACACCCCGCTCTGGGACACGATCGACCCCGATTCGCGCGCCGACCTTCCCGACCGCGCGGCGATGCTGCGCGCGGAAGACGTGGCGCGCGTGGTGCTCTTTGCGGCCGTGCAGCCGCGCCACGTGCAGCTTCCTTACATCGCGGTGGAGGCCGCCGCATAGCGCCATGTTCCTGCTGAACGTCAAGGCCCACTACGACTCCGCCCACTTCCTGCGCAACTACCGCGGCAAGTGCGAGAAGCTGCACGGCCACCACTACGTCGTGGAGGCCGGCCTCGCCTTTGAGGACGTGGGCGAGGGCGGCATGGCCTTCGACTTCACCGAGGCCAAGCGCCACCTCCGCGCCATCGCCGAGCACCTGGACCACGAGAACATCAACGACCTCCCGCCCTTCACCGAGCTGGAGCCCAGCGCCGAGAACCAGGCCCGCTGGATCTTCCAGCAGATGCGCGACCGCCTCGGCCCCGACGGCGAGCACCTCGCCTACATCCGCGTCTGGGAGACCCCCAACCAGTGGGCCCAGTACTCCCCCCGCCCGATGTGGTGATGGCGGGCCGGGGCATGATCCCGGTGCCTCCACCCAGGTCCGCCTTCCAGGAGCGAATGAATTCGCGGCTGGAACCACGCGAAGTCCGCCTGCGCGGACTGGCACCTCTTTGTCATCCTGAGGGAGCCGCCCGCACGCACCCCAGCGTCGCACGCCATACTCTCTGCGGCGATCGAAGGATCTAGCCGGCGAGGCAGGAGGATTGCGGATAAACCACGAGCCCCCCGGCACGCGCAGTAGATCCTTCGCTCCGCGCCAAAGATCAGAGACCGCGCGAGGCCTGAGCCGCGCGTCGCTCAGGATGACAGAAAAGGGCGAGCCGGCTTCAGCCGCCTTCGCGTGGTTCCAGCCGGGGGATTCATCCCCCGGTTTTCGGCGCCCGATTTTCGGCGCCGGTTTTCATCCCCCGGCGATGCGGGACCGGCGCCCCGCCTCCCGCACCGATCCCGCCCGCGCGGAGCCTGCGAAGGCAGGCTTCCCGCGGTTGTTGCAGCGGTTTCAACCGCCGGGTCTGCCCCGGTCCAACCCCGGCCCACCCCGGCCGCACCTGACCGCCGATCCACCACACCACCATGCACATCCTCCTCACCGACATCCTCACCTGCCCGCGCTGCGGCCCTGAGCTCGGGCTGATCCTCCTGGCGGACCGGCTGGAGGAGCGGCGGGTGGTGCAGGGGAGCCTCGGCTGCTCCAACTGCCGCGAGATGTACCCCGTCGAGGATGGCACCGTCGACCTGCGCGTCGTCGAGTCCGCGCCCACGCCCGCGGCGGCACCGGACCCGGACGGAGCGGTGCGGCTGGCGGCGCTGCTGGGACTGGCGGGAGCGGGCGGCACCGTGCTGGTAGCGGGCCCCGGCGCGGAGCTTGCTCCCGCCATCGCCACCCTGGTGCCGGGGCTGCAGGTGATCGCCTTCACCGCGCACCCTGTTCCCGAAGACGGCGCACCCGGAGTGAGCCGCGTGGCCGGCGGCCCGGCGCTCCCCGTGCGCGGCGGGATGCTGCGCGGCGTGGCGCTCACCGGCGGGGTGGATACGCCGCTCACGGAGGCGGTGCGCGTGCTGGCGCGGGGGACGCGGCTGGTGCTGGACCCGGCACCGGAAGGCGCAGCCGAGGAGCTCCGCCGGCTCGGCGCGGAGGTGCTCCTGGAGCAGGAAGGAGTGGTGGTGGCGAAGAAGCCCAGCCCCGCGGCGGGGGCACCGGCGCGCTGACGGATTCGGTTGCGCACCCCACCCCTTCGCGGGTAACTTGGGACCCTTGCCGCACCGGCTCCACGAGGGCCCGGCGGCACCCTCCACCTGGCTTCGGTCCGGTCCCCGAGCACACGCTTATCGAAACCGGAATGTCCTGGTTCAACAAGATCATCCACGGCCGACCTGGCTCGGACGCGCGGGATCCGGACTACTACGAGGAGGGGACCGTCCTCCTGCAGGACGAGAAGTTCCACGAGGCGCTCACCTCGTTCCGGCTCGCCCTGCGCGAAAGCCCCAACGACACGGACGTCCTCCAGCAGATCGCCGTGACGTACACCCGCATCGGCATGACGGACGAGGCGATGAAGACGTACCGCCGCGTCCTCGAGCTGAAGCCGCACGCCTCGGGAGCCCACTACGGGCTGGCGTTCCTCCTCCTCCAGCAGGCGCAGACGGACGAGGCGATCGCGCACCTGCGGGCATTCCTCGCGCGCCCGCCGTCTTCGCCCCACGCGCAGCGGCACATCTCGCACGCCCGCGCCACCCTGGCCGAGCTGACCGGCGACGACGGCCCGCTTCCCGTGGGAGCGGAGCCGTAGCAGCATGGGCGGCGGTCCGGAACTGGCACTGGTGCTGATGACGGCGCCGGACGCGGCCACGGGGGAGCGGATCGGGCGGACGCTGGTTCAGGAGCGGCTCGCCGCGTGCGCCAGCGTGGTGCCGGGCGTGGTGTCGGTGTACCGCTGGGAGGGGGAGGTCAGGGCGGACGGCGAGGTGCAGGTGCTTCTCAAGACGCGCAGCGCGCTCGTGGAGCGCCTCTTTGGCCGGGCGGCCGAGCTTCACCCGTACGACGTGCCGGAGCTGATCGCCACAACGCTGACAGACGTGGCCGAGCCGTACCGGAAGTGGGTGCTGGACGAGACGGAGCACGAGCAGGGGGGAGGGGCGGAGCTCCCCCGCGCAACCAGGGTGGATGATGGTCCGGAATAGCAGAGACACAGATGGGGACGACCTTCCGCCGGAGACGGGGCAGGATGCCGGGCCTGCGCGCGCCACGCGCGGCCCGCGGCGCGCACCCGCACGCGCCGCCGTGGTAGACGAGCCGCTGGACGACACCCTCCTCGCCCGCCTCGACCGTGCGGACGAGCTGGCCGCCGCCGGCAGCGCCGCCGAGGCCGCCGAGGCGTACAGCGCCGTGATCGCCGTCAGCCCGGACCTGGTGCGGGCGGTGACGGGGCTGGGCGCCGCCCTCGCCGCGCAGCGCAAGTTCGACGCGGCGGAGAAGGAGCTGCGCCGTGCCCAGCGCCTGGCGCCCGATTCGTTCGAGGTTCACCTGCAGCTTGGCACGGCTCTCTACAAGCGTGGCGTGTACGCCGCCGCCGTCACCGCCCTGCGCCGCGCCGTGGAGCTGGACGGCACCTCGGTGCCCGCGTACCTGATCCTTGGCGAAGCGCTCAACCAGCTCGCCGAATCGGACGCGGCCATCGAGGCGCTGGAAGAGGCTGTCCGCCTTCAGCCCGACAACTCGCGCGCCTACTACGCCATGGGCATCGCCTACGACCGCAAGGGCAACCCGGAGCGCGCCGCCGAGATGTACCGCCTCTCGCGCGAGACGTCCAACCGCTGACCGTGCGCTGCCACGACTCCGCCCCCGGCGCCGCCATGGTGCCGGGGGCAAGTTGTTTGAAAAGCATCACACAGAGGACACCGAGGGAACCACAAGGCGACGGAGGAATGTCTCACCGCCCTACCCATACTCTTGGTGACAAACTCCGCACCGAATTGGTCGATAGGTGCACTGGTTTGCAGCACGCCTGCGCTGGAGGGATTGTAGGGATTCGGTGTATCTCCGCGTATTTCAACAGGTTTGTCAAAGTACGTTTCTGGACTGTATTGTGCGTTGGAGGGGCCTCGTGATCTTGGATCACGGGATCAATCCACTTCCATCTGGAGAACGCTCAATGCACCGCAGTAACGTAGTCATTCTGGGAGGCCTGGCCTTGGCCCTCGCCGCCTGTTCGGACCAGACGCCGGTCGCGCCGGTCACCGGCCCGGCACCGAGCGCGTCAGTGGCACCGGCGGGAGCGCCGATCAAGGACCAGTACATCGTCGTCCTCAAAAAGGGCGCATCCGCCCGTTCGGCGGCGCGAGCCGTCGGCGCGGCGCCGAGCTTCGTGTA
>DASVVI010000968.1:0-2098 GCA_036386635.1 Longimicrobium sp. | reverse complement strand
CGGCTTTCCGCAGCGGCGCGCCCCTCACCGTGCAGGCGGACGGCGAGACGTACACGCTCAGCGGCGACGAGATGGATGTGGTGCAGGGCGCAAAGGGCGACTTCGTGGTGCAGGCGGAGGGCGGCTACACCCTCGCCCTCGACCCCACGCTCACGCCCGAGTTGCGCGCGGAAGGGCTGGCGCGCGAGGTGGTCAACCGCGTGCAGAAGCTGCGCAAGGACACGGGGCTGGAGGTGTCCGACCGCATCCGGCTTGGCGTGTTCGGCGGGGCGGAGGTGACTGAGGCCGTGGAGCGCTTCCGAGCCCTTGTGGCGGGCGAGACGCTGGCGGTTGAGATCGAGACGGGACCCGTGCCGCGCGTGGACGGGTACGAGGCGGTCCGCGAGGTGGACCTGGACGGAGTCACGGCGACGATCGCGCTGGTCCGCGTCGCGCCCACCCAATCCTAGTGAGATGAACGATACGCTGATGACGCAGAGCGAGCCCGCCCGGGCCGTCCACACCGACACGCCGGCCGAGGCGCGCAGCAAGACGGCGCTCTACGTCGGGATGGTGGCGGGGGTGGTGATTGTGGACCAGATCACCAAGTTCATCGTAGAGCGCAACATGCGCCTGTACGATCCGCACCCGGTGCTGGGCGACTTCTTCCGCCTCACCTTCATCTACAACCGCGGCGCCGCCTTCGGCATCCACGTGGGCGGATGGTCGCGCATCGTCTTCATGCTGCTGGCCGTGGTCGCCACCATCGCGCTGGGGATGATGTACCGCTCCACCCCCTGGCGCGACCGGGCCCGCCTCATCGCCATCGCGGGCGTGACGGGCGGGGCGATCGGCAACCTGATCGACCGGCTGCGCTCTTCGCGCGGGGTGGTGGACTTCTTCGACGTGGGGCTCACCGGGCTGCGCTGGCCGGTGTTCAACGTGGCGGATATTTTCGTCACCTGCGGCGCGCTGGTGCTTGCCTTCTCGTTGTGGAAAGAGGAGCAGCACACCGAGCGCGAGCGGGATGCCGCGCGCTGAAGAGACGCGCGAGCTGCTCGCCGGGGACGACTGCGGCGAGCGGCTGGACAGCTGGCTCGCGGCGCGGCTGGACACCTCGCGCTCCCGCGCCGCGCAATGGATCGAGGAGGGGCGCGTCCTCCTGAACGGCGCCACGCCCAAGAAGCGCGACAAGCCCTCCCCCGGCGACCGCATCACCGTCACCCTCCCTGCGCCCGAGCCCTCCGCGCTCGCGGCCGAGGAGATCCCGCTCGACGTCGTCTACCAGGACGCCGACCTCCTCGTCCTCAACAAGGCGGCGGGGATGGTGGTGCATCCCGCCCCCGGCCATGCCACCGGGACGCTGGTCAACGCCCTCCTCCACGCCGTCGGCGACCTGTCGGGGATCGGCGGCGTGCTGCGTCCCGGCATCGTGCACCGCCTGGACCGCGACACCAGCGGGCTGATGATCGTTGCCAAGCACGACGACGCGCACCGCACCCTCTCCGACGCCCTGAAGCGCCGCGAGATCCGCCGCGCGTACCTGGCGGCCGCGTGGGGGCACCTGCCCGAGCAGCGGATCACCGTCGACGCCCCCGTCGGCCGCCACCTCACGGATCGCAAGCGGATGGGGGTGGTGCAGGGGGGGCGCCGCGCCGTGACGCACTTCCAGCTCGTGGAGCGCTGGCGTGCCGCCGACCTGGTGCGCGCCGACCTGGAGACGGGGCGCACGCACCAGATCCGCGTGCACCTCCTTCACTTGGGCCACCCCGTCGTCGGCGACGCAACCTACGGCGCCGACCGCCACAAGGGTGTGTCCGGTCCGGACCGGAGCTGGGCCGCGGGCCTGGCGAAGCGGGTGCGACGCCAGTTCCTGCACGCTTTCGAGCTGCGCTTCCTGCACCCGCGCACGGGGGAGGAGCTCCACTTCCAAGCGCCGCTGCCGGTGGAGCTGGAGGCGGCGGCGGAGTGGGCGCGGGGGTAGCGCGGGCCCCCTCCCCCGCTCGTTCCTCGCGGCCCCTCCCCCAAAACAGCCTGGTGGAGGGGCGGTGGCGTTTATCCGCGTGCGGGTGGTGGCGGCGGTGGGGCGAGGGCGGGCACGGGCGGCCACGCGGGGCCG
>DASVVI010000967.1:0-6971 GCA_036386635.1 Longimicrobium sp. | reverse complement strand
CGATTAGGCGCTCTCCAACCAGCGCGCGCGCGAGGACGGTGCCGGCCCGCGCCAGGCGGCCCACGATGCGCCCCAGCTCGGTTCCGCGGTACGAATGGGCGCGCGCCTCGCGGGCCGAGACGATCTCAGGGCGGCGCTGGTCCTCCGCGTCGGTCACCACCAGGCGCTCGGTGGCGCGGCGCTCCTTCTTGAACTCCGCGCCGGGGACAGGCGAGGTGCGCAACGCGATCTCCACCGACGCCTCCAGGTCGGCCTCGAAGAGCGCCTCCATCTCGGCCGCGAAGGTGCGGTCCGTCACGGCCACGTCGATCTCCCAGTTCCCCAGCAGCGACGCCAGGTTCATGTTGGTCGATCCGATGCGCGACCACATCCCGTCCGCCACCGCCGTCTTGGCGTGGATCATGGGCCCTTCCCACTCGAAGAGCCGCACCCCCGCCTCCAGCAGCGGCCGGTAGCCGGCGCGCGACATCCCCCCCACGATGGGCCAGTTGTTGTAGGCCGGGACCAGGACGCGCACGTCTACCCCGTCGCGCGCGGTGGAGGCGAGCGCTTCCACCATGGCGGGGGGGAGGACGAAGTAGGGGTCGGTCATCCAGAGCCGCCGCTCCACGCCCACGGCCACGAACTGCATCAGTCGGTAGATGCGGCTCTTTCCCGGCTCCCCCTCCACCACGCGCACCGCCACGTCGCCGCGCGGGGCGACCTGCTCCGGGTCCGGCACCTCGTCGGGGGGGAGCGGGGGGCCCGCGGCGCGCCAGGTGCGGGCGAAGGCGCGGTCGATGGCGGCGGCGGCGGGTCCGCGGAACTCCACCCCCGTGTCGCGCCACGCGGTGATCCCCTCGTGCGGCGACCCCGCCCACTCGTCGCCGATGCACATCCCGGCCACGGAGGCGTAGTCCCCGTCCACGGCGACCACTTTGCGATGGTCGCGGCGCATGAAGTGGAGGGGATCGGTGATGCTGGGCGGCGCAAAGGAGCGCACCTCCGCGCCCGCCTCGCGCAGGGGGCGCCAGAAGGAGCGCGGTGTGGCCCAGCACCCCACCCAGTCGTACAGCACCCGCACGGGCACCCCGCTGCGCGCCTTCTCCGCCAGCGCATCGCGGAAGGTGCGACCCGCCAGGTCGTCACGGATGGCGTAGTTCTCCAGGTGGATCCACCGCTGCGCGCCGGCGATCGCTTCGAGCCACGCGGGAAACGCCTGCGGCCCGTCCACCAGGAGCCGCGCCGAGTTCCCGCTGATCTCCCCCGCGTCCGACGAGCGCACCATCGCCCGCTCCGCGTAGCGCACGAGCGTGCGCAGCCCCGACGCTCTCGCGGTGGGCGGGTTGGGCAGGGCGGGAGGCGTTTCCGGCACGAGCGCGTGGGAATCGGTGGACGATAGGAGTGGCGCGGTAGGGGAAAGCAAATGCGCGGCCAGAAGCAGCGGGGCGGGGCCGGCCGGGCCCCCTCCCCCGCTCGTTCCTCGCGGCCCCTCCCCCAAACTGCGGGGGAGGGGCGGAGGTGGAGGTTGGCGTGCGTGCGCGCACTGCGGCGTGTGGCGCGGCTCCGTCATGCCCCCCTCTCCCGAGAACAGGAGGGCGAAGCCCCTCTCCTGTTATCGGGAGAGGGGCTGGGGGTGAGGGCCACCGAAAAAGTGCACGCAGTGCGCGCACCATTGTGGTGCGCGCACCGATGCGGTGCACCATTCTCGCGCGGCTGCGTAACGTGCGTGTGGAAGGTAAGTGGTTGTGGGATAGCGGTTTAGGATTTAGGCGAAAGCGGTCCGGGGTGTGCCTTATGGGTGGCCGGCAGGATGGCGAAGGGGTCGGGAGGCGCCCTCAGGCGGGGCACACGGGTCCCAACGCACGAGCCGTACAAGGCCGCGCCCAAAGGTGGCGCGGCGCAACCACCCCGTTTGGACAGGTGAACCGATGCGTTTCAGACCCCTCGCCGCGGCCGCGTTCCTCACCGCACTCGCAGCGTGCTCCGATCAGGCCGGCACCCCGGTCGCGACCGACCCCACCCTCGTGCGCTCCGCCGCCACCGGCGCGATCCAGGGCTCGTACGTCGTGGTCCTCAACGAGGACGCCGACCCGCGCTCCGTGGCGGCCGTCGCCGGCGTCAGCCCGCGCTACGTGTACACGGCGGCGCTCACCGGCTTCGCGGCCGAGCTGAACGCCGGGCAGCTCAACGCCCTGCAGCACAATCCCAACGTCGACTACATCGAGCAGGACGCGCGGGTGCAGGCCACCACCACGCAGAGCAACGCCACCTGGGGGCTGGACCGCATCGACCAGCGCGCCCTTCCCCTCAACGGCACCTACACCTACACGCCCACCGGCGCGGGTGTGAACGTCTACATCATCGACACGGGCATCCGCTTCTCGCACAGCGAGTTTGGCGGGCGCGCGGTGAGCGGCTACGACGCGGTGGACGGCGGCACGGCGGACGACTGCAACGGGCACGGCACGCACGTGGCCGGCACGGTGGGCGGCGCCACGTACGGCGTGGCCAAGGGCGCCCGGCTGTACGGCGTACGCGTGCTGGATTGCGCGGGCAGCGGCACCAACGCCGGCGTCATCGCGGGGATGGACTGGGTGGCGCAGAACCGGGTGACCCCGGCCGCCGCCAACATGTCGCTGGGCGGCGGGGCGAGCCAGGCGATCGACGACGCGATCCAGCGGATGGTGAACGCGGGCGTGACCGTGGCCGTGGCCGCGGGCAACGAGAACCAGAACGCCTGCAACACCTCGCCGGCCCGTGCCGTGAACGCCATCACGGTGGGTGCCACGACGAACACGGACGCGCGCGCCTCCTTCTCCAACTACGGCAGCTGCCTGGACGTCTTCGCGCCGGGCAACAACATCACCTCCTCCTGGTACACGGGCGACGCCGCCACCAACACCATCAGCGGCACCTCGATGGCTTCGCCGCACGTGGCGGGCGTGGCCGCGCTGTACCTGCAGGGCAACCCGTCGGCGTCGCCGGCGACGGTGGCCAACGCCATCGTCAGCACCGCGACCAGCAACAAGGTGACGAGCGCCGGCACCGGCTCGCCCAACAAGCTCCTCTTCTCGCTGCTGACGGCCGAGGGCACCACCCCGCCCCCGAGCGGCGGCACCAACTACACGGGCACCCTGAGCGGCACGGGCGCCACGCAGTACCAGCCGGACGGCAGCTACTACTACAGCGCCAACGCGGGCTCGCACGTCGGCAACCTGCAGGGCCCGTCGGGCACCGACTTCGACCTCTACCTGCAGCGCTGGAACGGCTCCTCGTGGGTGCAGGTCGCGGCCTCGGAGAGCGCCTCCTCCACCGAGTCGATCACCTACAGCGGCGCGGGCGGCTACTACTACCGCTGGAGGATCTACTCGTACAGCGGCAGCGGGTCGTACACCTTCAGCCTCACCAAGCCGAGCTGATCTCGTAGCTCGCTGGATGTGAATCGCCCCGCCGGCATCCGATGCCGGCGGGGCGATTCGCATTCGTGGGCTGCCGTTACGGCTGCGCGGGCGGCGGCACCCGCGGCGCGTTGGGATCGATCTCCCTGCCCAGCAGCCGCGGCGTGGGGTCCGCCTTCCGCGCACGCGACGACCGGGCCCTGACCGGAGCGATGGTCGTCGCGCGGGCCGGCGCCACCTTTGTCGTGCGCGCGGTGGTCACCAACGTGGTCGACTGTACGCGGGTGGCGACGCGTGCCGGCGCCACCGCGGTCGTCACCGCGCGGGAAGATGCCGTCATCCGGGTGGGCGCCGTCGTGGTCAGCACCGTCGTCTGCGCAACCCCGCGGGCGACCGCTGCCCTCGTCGGTGCCGTGGTGACCATCACGCTCGTCGCGGTGGGCGCGAGCGAGCGCGGCTGGGCCCGGATGGGCGCCGGGGCCCGCGTCGGGGTCCAATCCCGCGTCGAGATCCCGGCGCTCGCCGGCAGCACTTCCCCCGTGGTGGTGGATGGCATCATGACGGTATCCACCCTGGTTGCCGAGCTTCGCGATGGCACGGTCACAGCTTCGGCATGCGCGCTCGACGCACGCGACGGCACGGTCACGGCCTCGCTCTGGGCGTCGGATACGCGCGACGGTACGCTCACGGTCTGCACCGGCTGGCCGGCCGGTGCGCGCGGCGGCTCGCGGCCGGGAGCCGTCACCGTGGCCGCGGCACCCTGGGGCTGGAAGGTCATGGGGATCTGCGCTCGCACACTGACCGGCTCGCCACCCATCTGCCCCGGCTCGAAGCGCATCGTAAGGGCGACGCTCCTCGCCGGCTCCTGGAGCTCCGGGTGGGTCGTGTTCACCACCCGCACGCGCGAGGCGGTGCCGTTCGGCTGCACCACCAACTCGATCAGCACGGTGCCGCCGATGCCGGAGTCACGCAGATGCGCCGGGTACGCGCGCTGTAGTCCCTGTGAGATTTCGCTCGCGTTGCGGAGGGAGGGCCTCCGCTCCACCTGCGCGATGTCGTAGACCGGCGTGGTGTCTGGCTGCGTCAGCGCGGCGCGAACGCGGATGGGGTCCGCGTCGTCGCCGTGGAAAAGGCCGGCAAAGAGCGCGGGGTGGGCGGGCGCCGGCAGCGCGTAGCCGGCGCCCGCCACACCCAGAGTGAGGATGGCGCAGGCCGCGGCGCGGGCGGCGCGGTTGCGCGGGGTTCGATCGGTCATGGCGCGGATTCTCCTCTCCAGAAAGGAACGGGGTTCGGCGAATGCGGCGGACGCGAGTACGGCCGCGGAGCCACGGGCGCCAACGCGCAGGAGGAGGTCGCCGTAGGTGGCGACGTCCCCGCCTCCGCGCAGGGTACGAGCATCGCAGTCCACCTCCACCGCCAGCCGCAGCCGGCGGAGCTGGAACCACAGGGCGAGATTCCACGGGACGAGCGCCGCCGCCACGGTCGCGGCAAGGATCAGGAGGGGATCGCGGGCGCGGATGTGCTCGCCCTCGTGCCGCACCACGAGGCGCTGCATCGGCTCCGCCCAGTCGAGCGTCCAGCGCGGCACCACGATGGCGGGCCTCACCACGCCCACCACCGCCGGCCCCACCTCGTGCGAAAGGAGCACGGGAACGTCCGCGAGTCGCGCCGCCCGCCACCCGCGCCGCCTGCGCCACAGCACCGCCACTCCCGCCGCGATCCCCGCGACCAGCAGCGCCGACGTCGCCATCCAGAGCGCAGGCAGCACCTGTTCGACGCGCTCGGAAAGCGGCGCAACGCGGCGCACGGCCGGCGCGCCGGTGAGATCGGCGCTGGACGCCATCGCCGGAGCAAAGGAGACGACCGCCTCGCGCGGACGCTCCGCCAGCACCAGCGGACCGGCGCACGACAGGAGGATGGCGCCGGCCCAGACCCAGCGCGTGGGGCGCCCGTACATCCGCAGCAGCGCCTCCGCGGCGAGGGCGGCGATGGCGAGCAGCGCCGAGAATGCCAGGGCGTAGACGAGCCAGGCGATCATGGCTTCTCCTCCGCGTCGAGGCGTTCTTGCAGGAGCCGGCGCATCCGCCGCAGCTCGTCGCCGGAGAGCGACCGGTCGGAGACGAGGTGGGTGAGGAGCATCTCGGGCGAGTCCTTGAACAGCGTCCGCGTGAGCCTGCGCAGCACGCTGGTGCCGGCCTCCTGGCGCTCCACGGCGGGGTGGTAGCGGTACGCCTTCCCCTCCTCCGTGTGCTCCACGTACCCCTTTTCTTCCAGCGTGCGCAGGACGGTGAGCACCGTGGTGTATGCCAGGTCGTCCGCCAGCCTCTCGCGGACCTCGGCCACGGTGGCGCTCCCCAGGTCCCACAGCACGCCCATCACGTCCAGCTCCCGCTCCGTAAACGAGATCTCCATCGCCGCGCTCCCCAGGTGAGTCCTACTATACGTCTAGTAGGATGGTAAACGATCCTACCGGGCTTGTCAACTAGTTCGTTAGTAGGACGCGTCAAATAGGGCGACGCGACCGGCGTCCCGCGCACTCCACGGCGCCTCTCTGCGTCTCCGCGCCTCCGCGTGAGGCCCATCGAAACACGGCGCAACGACGACGCCTGGCGCATTAACGGGAGGTTGCCGTCCGCCGGCCCCTGTTCCCTAATCCCTGCCGTCCCCTTACTTTGGTGTGTTTTTCCGTATCTCCATAGATCCGCAACGACGGCCCCAGGTCCATGAGCCAAGCCGCCCCGACCGCGCAGACCACCGTCTCCGCAGGGTCCCCGGTGTACACGCCGGCGGCCACGCGCCCGCCGTACCTCGCGGCCCTCGCCGCGGCGGCGGCGGTCTTCGCGCTGTATGCCATCACGCTGGGCCCCACCACCTGGTTCTGGGACACCAGCGAGTACATCGCCACCGCCCACATCATGGGCATCCCCCACCCGCCGGGGAACCCGCTCTTCGTGCTGCTGGCCCGCGCCTGGGAGGTGCTCCTCTCGCCGTTCGGGCTGACCCCCGCGGTACGCATCAACCTCTTCTCCGCCTTCATGACGGCGGGGACGATGTTCTTCTGGTACCTGGTGGTGCACCGCATCCTCACCGCGTTCACGGACCGGCCCGTCTTCCGGCACGGCGGCGCGGCGGTGTCGGTGCTCATCTCGGCCACGGCGTACACGGTGTGGAGCCAGGCCACGGTGAACGAAAAGGTGTACACCGTCTCGCTCTTCACCATCGGCGTGATGTCGTGGGTGGCGTTCCTGTGGCGCGACCAGGTGGAGTCGCACGCCGCGGAGCCGCGGCAGGGGCGCGGCAAGAAGTGGCACGACGACAACGCACTGGTGCTGATCGCCTTCGTGCTGGCGCTCTCGGTGGGGAACCACCTGATGGCGTTCCTGGCCGCGCCGGCGCTGGCGGTCTTCTTCCTGATGGTGAAGCCGCAGGTATTCGCCAACTGGCGCATCTACGCCTTCGCCGCGCTCTTTGGGCTGCTGGGGCTCTCGGCGCACCTCTACCTGCCGCTCCGGTCAAACCTGCAGCCGGTGATCAACGAGGCGGCGCCGTCGTGCCCCAACCTCGGCTCGGCCATCATCAGCGTCGTCGGTT
>DASVVI010000966.1:0-7216 GCA_036386635.1 Longimicrobium sp. | reverse complement strand
GTTCCGGAGCGCTTCACCATCCCCAATCGGAGGGGAACAGCAGCACTCTCGCGCCCGCGGCGGCCGCGAAGAGCAACCAGAGCCAGCGCCTCGCCGGGTGCCCCCGTTCGCCCGCGACGATAGCGAGCCCCGCGACCAGGGTTGCGCATGTAGTCAGCGCGAGGTGCACGCGGAGGCGGCCGTTCACCAGCAGGAGCAGCAGCATCGACGCGCCGAAGCCCGCGAACACGTATCCCATAAGCAGGTTCCAGGGATCCGCACGTTTCGCGGGAGGGGCTGCCAAGGGGCCTCAGTAAGCCGCGTAGCCGGTGACGTCCTGGCCCAGGATGAGGCCGTGGACGTCGTGCGTGCCCTCGTAGGTGTAAACGGACTCCAGGTTGGCCATGTGGCGCATGGCGGAGTACTCCACCAGGATGCCGTTGCCGCCCAGCAGGCGCCGCGCCTCGCGCGCGACGTTGGTGGCGATGTCCACGTTGTTGCGCTTGGCGAGCGACACCTGCTCCGGCCGCATCGTCCCGGCGTCCTTGAGGGTGCCCAGGCGCCAGGCCAGGAGCTGCGCCTTGGTGATGTCGGTGAGCATCTCGGCCAGGCGCGTCTGCTGGAGCTGCGTGGCGGCGATGGGCTTGCCGCCGAACTGCACGCGGTTCTTGGCGTACTGCAGGGCCTCGTCGTAGCACGCCATCGCCGCGCCCACCGCGCCCCACGCGATGCCGTAGCGCGCCTGCGTCAGGCACATCAGCGGGCTCTTGAGCCCCCCCGACTTCGGCAGCAGCGCCGTCTCGGGCACGTGCACGTCCTGCAGCACCAGCTCCGAGGTGTCGGAGGCGAGCAGGGAGAGCTTCCCCTTCTGGTCGCGCGCGGTGAAGCCGGGCGTGTCGGTGGGGACGATGAAGCCGCGGATCGACTTGGTGTCGTCCAGCTCGCCCGTCTTGGCCCAGACGATGGCGATGTTCGCGGTGGAGCCGTTGGTGATCCACATCTTGGCCCCGTCTATCACGTAGCCGTCGTCCGTCTTGCGGGCGCGCGTGATCATTCCGCCGGGGTTGGAGCCGAAGTCGGGCTCGGTGAGGCCGAAGCAGCCGATCACCTCGCCGGCGGCCATTCGCGGCAGGTACTCGCGCTTCTGCTCCTCGCTGCCGAAGGCGTAGATCGGGTACATGCAGAGCGCCCCCTGCACCGACGCGAACGAGCGGATCCCCGAATCGCCGCGCTCCAGCTCCTGCATGATGAGGCCGTACGAGATGTTGTCCAGCCCCGCGCACCCGTACTCCTCGGGGAGGTTGGCGCCGAACACCCCCAGCTCCGCCATCCCCGGAATGAGCTGCTTCGGCAGGTACCGGCCGATGTACGCGTCGTTGATCACGGGCAGGAGGTTCTCGTCCACCCACTCGCGCACCGTGTCGCGGATCATGCGCTGCTCCTCGGTGAGCAGCCCGTCTATGTCGTAGTAGTCGACGCCCTGGAACCTGGCCATCGCTCTTGCCTGTCGAAGGATTGTATAAGCCGCTGGGATGCGGGAATATAGGCCGTGCGGGGGAGGAGCGGCAAGCGGGCCCCCTCCCCCCGGCCCCCTCCCCCGCCTGCGGGGGCGCAGGGCGGGTGAGGGGGAGAACATCCCGTGCGCCACGCGGATCGCGTAGGGGCGCGATTTATCGCGCCCGTGCCCGCCCCCGCTCCGCCCCTCGCCTGACGCACCCCAACCTCGCTAGGGGCAGACCTACGTGTCTGCCCACCCTCTCCCGCGCGCCAATCTCTGCCTTGGTACACCAAACCCCATAGGGGCCGCCCCGCGTGGCTGCCCGTGCCGTCCCCCGTGCCGACCTCCGCCGCCGCGCACCCACGCCCGCCAAACGCGAACGCCCCTCCCCCGCAGTTTGGGGGAGGGGCCGCGAGGAACGAGCGGGGGAGGGGGCCCGCGCTCACTCAATCGTGTGCGACCCGTCCTTTTCCGTCTCCGCGACGCCGGGCTTGGCTTTGCGGTGGTCGTACAGCGCCCACCAGAGCAGGAGGAAGCCCGCCAGCGACGCCACGCCCGCACCCACCGTCGCCGTGTGGAAGAGGCGTCCGATGCCGAAGCCCAGCAGGATGCCCCCGACCGTGGCGGCCAAGACGTTGATCAAGGGGCTCGCGAGGAAGCCGCGCATCGCCGTCACCCCCGCGCGCGGGGCGTCATGCGGCCGCGGATGACGTCGAACGCCACGCGCCGCGCCACCTTGAACACCACCCATGCCAGCGCCAGCCCCAGCGCGATCCACACCACCATGAAGCGCGACTCCAGCAGCCCGCCCCACACCAGCAGGTAGGCGAAGAGCAGGCCGAAGACCACCGCCGGCGCCCACGCCACGCGCGTGGAGCGGGAGACCAGGCGAGCGCGGCAATCCGAGCACCATCCGGCCACGTCCGGCTTGTCGTTCTCGCCGAACTGGCGGCCGCAGACGCGGCAGGGGCCCGTCCACTCTTCGGACATGCTAGAGCCGCCGAATGAGGGCATCGGTGAACGAGTCCGTCGTCCCCGTGCCGCCCAGGTCGGGAGTCAGCGTGTCGTTCTCGCGGATGGCGCCTTCCAGCGCGGCGACGATGCGGCGCGACGGCTCGCGCATCCCCAGGTGGTCCAGCATCAGCGTGGCGCCCATCAGGAGCGCGGCCGGGTTGGCGATGTTCTTCCCCACGATGTCCGGCGCGGAGCCGTGCACCGCCTCGAAGATCGCCGCGTCCTTGCCGATGTTGGCGCCCGGCGCCAGCCCCAGGCCGCCCACCAGCCCCGCGATCAGGTCCGAGAGGATGTCGCCGAACATGTTCTCGGAGACGATCACGTCGAACCTGCCCGGATCCATCACTAGCTTCATGGCGGCGGCGTCGATGATCTGGTCCTCGAACTCCACGCGGCCCTCGTACTCCTTGGCGATCTCCTTCCCCATGTCCAGGAAGAGGCCCTGCGTGTACTTGAGGATGTTGGCCTTGTGGGCCAGCGTCACCTTCTTGCGGCCGTTGTTCACGGCGTACTCGAAGGCGTAGCGCAGTATGCGGTTGACGCCGAAGCGGGTCACCAGCATCACCGACTCGGCGGCGGCGCGCGGGTCGTCGCCGATGCCGATGTAGTGCTCCACGCCGCTGTACAGCCCCTCGGTGTTCTCGCGGATCAGGACGATGTCAACCCCCTCGTAGCGCCCGCCCTGGACCAGGGTGCGCGCGGGGCGCACGTTGGCGTACAGGTCGAACTCCTTGCGCAACGCCACGTTGATGGAGCGGAAGCCGACGCCTGACGGCGTGGTCAGCGGCCCCTTGAGCGCCACGCGCGTCTCGCGGATCGAGTCGATCGTCTCCTGCGGGAGCGGGGTGTTGTGGGTGGCGACGGCGGATACGCCCGCCGGCCTCTCGTCCCACGCGAGCTCGGCGCCGGCGGCTTCCAGCACGCGCACCACGGCACGGGTGATGTCGGGCCCGATTCCGTCACCGGGGATCAGCGTTACGGTCTGCGGCATGGGGTACGGCTTCGGTGGTAAGGGACAGGGAAAACGGTACAGACGGATGGGCCGTGCAAGACGGATGCGAGCGCGCGCTCAGCGGCTCCCGGCCACCAGCATCCGCTCTGCGAGCGCGGCGGCGGCGCTGGCGAGGGCGGCGCGGTCGAAGCTCGGCCGCTCGTCGCCCTCCGCGTCGCCGTGCCAGATGACGCGGGCGCTGCGTGCGTCCACCACGGCCGCCGTCATCCTCACGCGCCCCCCTCCGCTCCCCGGCATCCAGCGCGCGGCGCGGGGGATGACGACGACGCGCGCATCGGCCAGCGCGGAGTAGCGGCGCACGATGCCGCCCAGCGGGTCCACGATGGAGCGCTCGCCGTGGTGGATGTACGGATCGTCGGGGAGCGTGCCGGGGTCCGCCGCGTAGCCGGATGCCGCGCGCAGCGCGCGCCGAAGCTGCTCGGGCGTCACCCACTGCGTGCGTGCATCGCGCTCGGCGAGGGCGAACACCAGCTCGCTCGTCGCCTCGTCGCGCGTGCCCACGCCCTCCGCCGCCTGCACGGGAAGGATCAGCACCCGCTGTCCCCCAAGATCCATCGCCGGCATCGCCACCGGCGCGGGTACGGGCGCCGGGCCCGGAGCAGCGGCGCGCTGCCCGCCGCACGCGGCGAGGGCCAACGCCAGAACGAAAAACGCTCTCATACCAAGTTCCGTGTGCATCCTAAAACGGCAGGGTCTCACGCGGAGGCGCGGAGACGCGGAAGAGAAAAGAGGAGGACAACGGGAGCTCACACAAAGCCACAATAGCGAACTGAAAGAACAACCATCATCGCTTTCTCTCCTTGTTCTCCTCTCTGCGTCTCCGCGTCTCCGCGTGAGACTTCTGTCTCGTGGCCCGCCATCAAAGCAGGTGCCCGCCGTCTACGGGGATGACCGCGCCGGTAATGTGGCGCGCGTACTCGGAGCAGAGGAACATGACCACGTTGGCCACGTCCTGCGGATCGCCCAGGCGGCCCAGGACGGCGCGCTCGCGGGCGGTGTCCAGGATCTCCGCCGGGACGCCGCTGGTGAGGCGCGTCGTGCGGATGTACCCGGGCGCCACCGCGTTCACGTTCACGTTGCTCGGTCCCAGCTCCAGCGCCGCCGAGCGGGTGAGCCCCAGCAGCCCCGCCTTGGACGCGCTGTAGTTGGCCAGCCCGAACTCGCTGCGGATGCCGTGCACCGACGACACGTTCACGATCTTGCCGTCCGACTGGCGGCGGAACATGGGCGCCACCGCGCGGATCATGTGGAAGGCGCCCGTCAGGTTGGTGTCCAGCACCGTCCTCCACTGCTCGTCCGTCAGCCGCCAGAGGGCGCGGTCGCGGGCGATCCCGGCGTTGTTCACCAGGATGTTGATGGAGCCCAGCTCCTCGTGCGCGTCGTTCACGAAGCGCTTCACCTCGCCAGGGTCGCGCACGTCGCACGAGGCGTGGTGCACGCGCACCTCCATCTGCGCGATCTCGCGCGCGGTGGCCTCGGCCTCCTCGCGCAGGTCCTCGCCGTCGTCGTAGCAGAAGTAGTTGAACGCCACGGCGGCCCCGTGCCGCGCGAACTCCAGCGCGATCGCCCTGCCGATCCCCGTGGCCCCGCCCGTGACGATGGCGACGCGCCCGCGCAGGCTGGAGCCGTAGCCGAGCGACTTGCTCTGCGTCTCCTCGCTCATCTCCACCAGGAGCTGCTCCACCTGGTCCTGCATCTGGACCATCTCGGGAGCGGTCGGGGAGTACTGCGCCGCGGGTTGCGGGGTGTGGCCGTGGGGAAGTCGCTCGCTGGGGTGCGGAGGCATCAAGCGACCCGGGGTGGGAGGTACGATGCTGCTGTGCGCGCGGAAGCTTACGGGCACGGGAGGGTGGGGTGCAAGCTCCCGGCGCGCGGGCACAGGGCGGCCATCGTTACACAGAGCAAGCTCCGCGCCGGGCCAACGCCGCCCTCTTATGTCATCCTGAGGGAGCCGCGGACGGACCTCCGTGGAACGCCGAACTCCCGCGGCGACCGAAGGATCTAGCCGGCGAAGCAGGAGGCCTGCGTTCGAAGGCTGTCCTCGCGTCACGCGCAGTAGATCCTTCGCTCCGCGCTAGAGTTCCGCGCCCGGGAGAGTGCTGAGCAGCGCGTCACTCAGGATGACAAATTAGTCGGTGCGGGGCGCGCGCCGCCGGGCCAACGCCGCGCGGGGGCGGAGGTTCACCCCCGCCCCGCTTTTCTGCGGACGACCGCGCGCCCCCCCTTTATGTCATCCTGAGGGAGCCGCGGCACGGACCTCCGTGGAACGCCAAACTCCGGCGGCGACCGAAGGATCTAGCCGGCGAAGCAGGAGGCCTGTGTTAGAAGGCGGTCCTCGCGTCACGCGTAGTAGATCCTTCGCTCCGCGCCAGACATTGGAGCCGGGGCGGGGACGGTGCGGCGCGTCGCTCAGGATGACAAAAGGAGAGTGCCCGGGTCGCGAAAGTGCCCGGCACCGACCGCGTGCTTATCCGCCCGAGAGCGCCCCGGCACCGTGCTTGATCGAGCGGCCTTCGACCAGGAAGACCACGTCCTCGCCGATGTTGGTGGCGAGGTCGGCGATGCGCTCGAGGTTGCGGCTCGCGAGGAAGAGCGACATCGCGCTGCCGATGCGGCGCGGGTCCTCCATCATGTGCGTCACCAGGATGCGGAAGACGGAGTCGTGGAGCTGGTCCACGCGGTCGTCGCGGCGGCACACCTCGCGCGCGCCGGCCGCGTCGCCGCGCACGAAGCAGTCGAGGGCGTCGGAGAGCATCTCGCGGGCGAGGCGCGACATCTCGTCGATCTCCGCCAGCTCCATGCTCACCGGGTGCTCCGCCTGGTGCCGCACACCCTCGGCGATGTTGACCGCGTGGTCGCCCACCCGCTCCAGGTCGTTGGAGATCTTCATCGCCATGGTGATCAGCCGGAGGTCGCGCGCCATCGGCTGCTGAAGCGCCAGCAGGTGGATGCAGGTGTCGTCCACCGCGATCTCCATGGCGTCGAGGTCGTTGTCGCGCGCGATCACCTGCTCCGCCAGCGCCACGTCGCGCTCCGTGCGGGCCTGCACCGCCATCCCCACCAGGTCCTCGGCCAGCGCGGACATGTTGAGGAGTTGGTGCTTGAGGCGCGCCAGCTCCTCGTGGAAGTGGCGCACCCCCGGCGTCGGGCTCATCCGAACCTCCCGGTGATGTACGCCTCGGTGCGGTCCTCGCGCGGGTTGGTGAAGATCTGGTGCGTCGACCCCACCTCCACCAGCCCGCCCATGTAAAAAAACGCGGTGATGTCCGACACGCGCGCCGCCTGCTGCATGTTGTGGGTCACGATCACGATGGTGTACTCGTCCTTGAGCTGGTAGATCAGCTCCTCGATCTTTTGCGTGGCGATGGGGTCCAGCGCGCTCGCCGGCTCGTCCATCAGCAGGACTTCCGGCTGCACCGCCAGCGCCCGCGCGATGCACAGGCGCTGCTGCTGCCCGCCGCTGAGCCCCAGCGCGCTGCGGTCCAGGCGGTCCTTGACCTCATCCCACAGCGCGGACGACTGCAGCGAGCGCTCCACGATCTCGTTGAGCTCCGCGCGGCCGCGGGCGAGGCCGTTGACGCGCGCGCCGTACGCCACGTTGTCGTAGATCGACTTGGGGAAGGGATTGGACTTCTGGAACACCATCCCCACCCGCTTGCGCAGGTTCACCACGTCCAGCCCGTCGCGGTACACGGACTCGCCGCGGATCAGGA
>DASVVI010000965.1:0-7613 GCA_036386635.1 Longimicrobium sp. | reverse complement strand
TGATCCCCCCCTACGACCACGCCGACGTCGTCGCCGGCCAGGGCACCGCCGCGCTTGAGCTGATGGAGGAGACGGGCCCGCTCGATGCCCTCTTCGCCCCCTGCGGCGGCGGCGGTCTGCTGAGCGGCTCGGCCCTCGCGGCGCGCGACTTCGCCCCCGGCTGCCGCGTCGTCGGCGTGGAGCCGGAGCTGGCGGACGATGCCACGCGCTCCTTTCGCACGGGCGAGCTCGCCACCATCCGCAACCCGCCCACCATCGCGGACGGCCTGCGCACCCCCTCGCTCGGCCGCATCACCTTCCCCCTCGTACGCGCCCACGTCACCGAGATGCGCACCGTCAGCGAGGAAGCCATCGTCGACGCGATGCGCTTCCTCTGGACCCGCGCGAAGCTGGTAGTCGAGCCCTCCGGCGCCGTCCCCCTCGCCGCCCTCCTCGCCACCCCCGGCGAGCTCGCCGGCCAGCGCGTCGGCGTGATTCTCAGCGGCGGCAATGTGGATCTGGCGGCGGCGTGCGCGTTGTTGGGAGAAAAAAGTGCGTGAGTGCGTGAGTGCGTGAGTGCGTGAGTGCGTGAGTGCGTTCGGATGACCAGGAGCGAATGAATTCGCCGCTGGAGCCACGCGAAGTCCGCCTGCGCGGACTCACTCACATGGCGGCGCGCGTCCTCCCCCTTTGTCATCCTGAGCGACGCGCCCCACCTTGGCTCGACCGGGCTCCAGACTCTGGCGCGGAGCGAAGGATCTACTGCGCGTGCCGGGGACTCGCCGCGAGCCACGAATCTCCTGCCTCGCAGGCTAGATCCTTCGGTCGCCGGCGAAGTGTGGAGAATGCGGCGAGCCCGGTGAGGCGGCTTCCCTCAGGATGACATAAGGGTGCAGCACACTAACGCACTCACGCACTCACGCACTTCCCCTCCCCGCTTGCCCCGCCCCCCCCACCCGCCTAAAATCCGGTACCCAACTAACCCGAGGTGACCTGATGTCGTTGCACCCGAAGCAGATGCGCACCCGCGCGCTCGTCGCGCTGCTGGCCCTGACGGCACTCACCGCGCCCGCCGCGGCGCAGCAGGGAGGCCAGCCGCTCTCCCCGCGCGATACGGCCCGGCTGGAGATCGCGGCCGGAAAGCGCGTGTACGTGGACTACGGCCGGCCGTCGATGCGCGGGCGCCGGATTGTGGGCGAGCTGGTGCCGTACGGCCGAGTGTGGCGCACCGGCGCCAACGCCGCCACCACCTTCGTCACCGAGGCGGACCTGCGGATCGGCGAGGCGCTCGTCCCGCGCGGCACGTACACGCTCTACACCCTCCCGACCGCGCAGGGGTGGACCCTGATCGTCAACCGCCAGACGGGCCAGTGGGGAACGCAGTACGATGCCTCCCGCGACCTGGTGCGCATCCCCATGCGGAGCACGAGGGTGGCGCAGCCGGTGGAGAAGTTCACGATCGCGCTGGAGCGCGGGACCGCCCGCGGCACGGGCACCCTGGCGATGGCGTGGGAGAACACGCGCCTCACCGTCCCGGTCCGCGTGCAGGCGGCGGCCGCAACGCGCCGGTGAGCACCAGTGCACCCGAGGTCCGCGCGGCGCCCTTTGCGGAGCCGTTCGCCCGCTTCGGCGAGCTGCTCGCCCGCGCCCGCGCGGAGACGGAGATCCGCGAGCCCACCGCCATGTCCATCGCCACCGTCGGCGAGGACGGGCGGCCCTCGCTCCGCATGGTGCTGCTCAAGGACTTCGATGAGCGAGGCTTCGTCTTCTACACCAACCTGGGGAGCCGCAAGGCCCGCGAGCTCGCGGGCAACCCCCACGCGGCGCTCTGCTTCCACTGGCAGCCTTTCGAGGTCCAGGTGCGCATCGAGGGCCGCGTCGAGCAGGTGAGCGACGCGGAGGCGGACGCCTACTACGCGTCACGCCCGCGCGGGAGCCGGGTGGGTGCGTGGGCCTCCATCCAGAGCACACCGCTCCCCTCGTACGACACCCTGGTGCGGCGCGTGGAGGAGGTCGACGCCCGCTTCGGCCCCACCGGCGAAATCCCGCGCCCGCCGTTCTGGAGCGGCTTCCGCGTGGTGCCCTCCGCCATCGAGTTCTGGCAGGGAAGGCCCAGCCGCCTCCACGAGCGCGACGTCTACACCCTGCAGCCCGGCGATCCGCCGCGGTGGAGCGTGGGACTGCTCTTCCCGTAAGAGCCCCGCGCGTGAAACGAAGCTCCCAGCTCGCAGATGCAGGCCGGGAGCTTTCGTTCATCGACTAACCGGTCAGCGCACCATCTCGCGCAGCGACTGAGACCCGGCGCGTGGTCAGTTGCCGCAATCAGATCGCCCACTCCTGCGACACCCGAAGAACCTGCCCGCGGATGAGGCATGACGGATTAGCCCCACTGGCGTAGCGAAGGCTCTCGCGGAATCGCGGAGCCGCAAAGGAGCGGCGCTGTTCGCCCATGCGACTCCGCATCTTCGCGTACGTGATTCGTTGCGGAATTCACCGTCCGATCCGGCATGGAACTGCTCATGCACTCGTGGCGCGAGCGAACGCTACTTCACACGAATGATGAAGTACACGTAAGCGTTCACAGGCCGTGTCTCCCGGTCGCCGCCGCCGGTGATTACGTGGGTGTGTGCGCCGGCGTTTGTCGTGGGTGCCGACTGTGGACCGTAGTCGTACCCGCCTGGCCCTCGGTACGACGTTGCGAGCTCGTACGGGCCGCCTAGCCCGTTCCACGTAGGATCCCCATGGTAGTGGTCGCCGGGGTTGTCAGTGACGAACTGCGTTCCGGGCCGGGACGTCGCTGAACCTTGGAATGAGCCCACGGCGTTTCCGGTGTTCCCCGGGTTCGCAGGAGCATCGGGCGGAGTGAAGCTGTCGCGCGAGTCGCGATCCGGATCGCGCAGCGTCGCATCCGCCGTCCCGTCCTGCTTGCGGTCTACTCCGCGAAGAAACTGCCCGCGCAAGTCGGGAAGGTAGAAGTTCGGAGCTCCGTCACCGCCCCATGTATTCCCGATCTGTTTGTGAAGTTCTGGGAACTGCACGTCGGACAGCTTGCGTCCATCGCACACCATCCAATTGGAAGGAATCCTTCCTGGAGGTCCGGCGAACGCAACGATACTCCCGATCGGAGCTGAGTTGTCAGGTGCGGGCATGTTGGTCTCCCCGAAGCAGGTTATCCAGCAAACCAGGCCAATGCGGCTCAGGTACTCTATAGATGGACACGCCGGAG
This sequence comes from Longimicrobium sp., assembly GCA_036386635.1. GTDB lineage: Bacteria > Gemmatimonadota > Gemmatimonadetes > Longimicrobiales > Longimicrobiaceae > Longimicrobium. Next base: position 4,408 of record DASVVI010000965.1, on the reverse strand, counting down.
AGAATTACTGCCTCGCTATGAGGTATCGGAGTGGTAAACCGGCGCTAGACGCCGCGTCGGAGAGCCGAACGAGCGTACTGACGCGTTTGCTGAGGGAGACAAAATGCGGGAAAGCGCGATCTTTAGAACCATCCGCTCACTCCATGATTGAGGTGAGCACGCTGCAGAGGTCCTTTGCAGGTTCGGTATAGCAGCCGATATCGCGCGTAGGATCGACCGGTCAGCGCACCATCTCGCGCAGCGACTGCGAGCCCGCGCGGCTGGCGACCACCTCCGAGCCGTCGGCGAAGCGGACGGACAGGCGCCGCTCGTCATAGGCGCGGATGGCGGAGACGTGGTCCAGGTTCACGATGTGAGCGCGGTGCACGCGCCGGAAGCTCGCGGGGTCCAGGCGGCGCTCCAGCTCGTTCAGGCTGATGTCGGCGAGCACCTGGCCGGCGTCGGTGCACAGCGTCACGTAGTCGCCCGCGCCCTCGATGCGGTGCACGTCGCGCATGCTCACGGGCACCATCTCGCCCTTGCGGCGCACGAACAGCCGCTCCAGGTACGGCTCCGGCGCGGGGGCCGGCGCCGATGGCGCGGACAGGCGGCGCGCCACGCGATCCACAGCGGCCTGGAAGCGCGTCCATCCGAACGGCTTCACCAGGTAGTCGTACGCCTCCACCTCGAAGGCGCGCAGGGCATACTCCGGGTACGCGGTGGTGAACACCGGCGCGGGGCGATGCGCGGCGCGCTCCAGCACCTCCAGCCCGGTGCACTCCGGCATCTGCACGTCCAGGAACACGACGTCGGGCGCCAGACGGTCAATCAGCTCCACGGCCGCCATGCCGCTCTCCGCCTCCCCAACCAGCAGCAGGCGCGGGTCGCGCTCCACGAAGCGCCGCAGCCGCTGACGGGCGAGCGGCTCATCTTCGGCCACCACGGTACGCAGCGCCACCGCGCTCACCCCTGCCCCGCCGCCGCCAGAGCGGGCGCGCCGGCCGGAAGCGCGAGCGTCACGCGGAACCCCGTCCCAGGCGCCGTGGTGATCCGCATCCGTCCCGCATCGCCGTAGCGCGCCTCCAACCGCCCGCGCACCAGCCGCAACCCCGCACCCGGCGCCCGTTCCACCTGCTCCAGGATGGCGCCCGTCCCGTTATCCTCCACCGACAGCAGAAGTTGGCCACCCTCCCGCGCCGCGCGGACGCGGATGGAGGTGGGCACCACGCGCATCGACGCGGCGTGCTTCACCGCGTTCTCCACCAGCGGCTGCAGCACAAAGGAGGGCACGGTGCACCGCAGGGCTTCGTCATCCACGTCGAGCTCCGCGTGCAGGCGCGCGCCCAGGCGAAGCTGCTCGATCCACAGGTAGTCGCGCACCAGTTGGATCTCCTCGGCCAGCGGCACGTCGTCGGCGGCGTTGCGGCGGACGTCGCAGGTGCGGTGCAGCAGCGCGCCGAAGCGCTCGATGGCCTCCTCGGCCCGCCCGTCGCCCGCGCTCACCAGCTCCAGCAGGGAGTGCAGCGTGTTGAACATGAAGTGCGGATTGATCTGCGCGCGCAGGGCCTGCATCTCCGCGCGCGCGTGCAGCGCCTCGGCCCGCGCGGCGCGCGCCTCCTGTACGCGCAGGCGATCGCCGACCTCGCTGACGTAGCGCACGGCCGCGATGGTCACGTACAGCAGCACGCCCGCGCCCAACTGCCAGCGAAGCTCCTCGAAGGTGAGCCCAGCCACTCGCGCGCGCCACGACCACAGCGAGTCCACGATCGTGCGCATGGCCAGCATCAAGCCGCACCACGCCAGCGAGTAGGCGATGGCGAGCATGGCGTGTATCCCCAGGAACGCGCCCGAGCCGCGGCTGCCCCAGGGGATCCTCGCGCACGCGTACACCACGCCGATGCCGGCCAGCGCGGCCGGAACCGTGTTTTGCAGCGCCAGCGAGAAGCTTTCCAGCGCGTTGCCGCCGCCGGCAATGATGGCGCCTAAGTACGCGGCGAGCATGGGGAGCCATGCCGCCGCGTACAGCGCCCAGCGTCGCCGGGCGGAGCCGGCGGAAAGTGCGTTGTCGGTCATGCGGATCAGGGGGCGGGTACGCGCAGGGCCTGGGCGGCGGCTCGGAACAGCGCCGCCTCGTCCGCCGGCGGAGCCGCGACGCTGGGCTCCACGCCGTTGCCTTCCAGGCGGCGGCCAGCGGCGGTGCGGTAGTCCATCGCGGGAAAACGAAGCCGCCACCCCGGCGCCACCACCACGTCGGCGGAGGAGAGCATGGCGCCCGCCGTGCGCTCACCCACGACGATGGCCCCGCGCGCCTCCTGGAGCACGGCGGCCACCGCCTCCGCGGCGCTCCCCGTGCCCTTGTCGGTCAGCACGGCGACGCGCCCCGCGTACGGGCGATCGAGCCCGCCGCCGATGTACAGCATCGCGGCGCCGCCGGCGGCCGCCACCGCTTGCGCCAGCCTCTCGCCGGGCACCGAGCCGTCGGTGGGCAGCGCGGGCACCCCGGCGGCATCCAGCGCGCCCGCGGTGCGCATCCCGCGGCTGTCGTACCCGCCGCGAACGACGAAGTAGCCGGCGGGCACTGGGGTCGCGTTCAGGTGCTGCCCCAGGCGGTAGGCCAGGTCCACCGAGCCGCCCTCGTTTCCGCGCAGGTCGATGACGATGGCCGGCAGCGCCGCCATCGCGGCGAACGCGCTGTCCATCCGCGCCACCTCGGGCACCAGCGCCGCCCCCGACGGGTTGAAGCTTTCGATGCGCAGGTAGCCCAGCGACGGCGAAAGCACCCGCCAGCTCACCGATGGCCTGGCCGCCGGCGCGGGTGCGGCCGCCGTGCTCGCCCCCAATGGCCGCGTCAGGCGGACGGAGGGGACGAAATTCAGATGCGAGGTGCGCAGCGCGCGAAGCAGGCCGGCGATGACCTCGTACGCCTCGGGGTCAGTGCGGGCGGCGGCGGCGCGCGGGCGTGCCTCGGCCACGAGCTGGTTCCAGTTTGCGCCGTTGTACCCGGGATCGTAGAAGTTGCGTCCGAGCACCGCCACAACACTGTCGAACACCGCCGTCCCGGTCAACGGCGCCAGCGCCTCGCGCGGCAGGCGCAAGCCAACTGCGGCCACGGGCGCCTGGCCGGCGCCGCTCCACGTGCCCCGCAGGGAATCGCCGCGAACCGCCACGTCCAGCGCGAACTCGCCGCCGCGCGCCGTCCCGCGGGCCACGAACCCCGAATCCGTACGCGTGGCCGCGGCGGGCACGACGGTCTGCGACCACGAGACGGCGCCGGGCGTGAGCACGGCGCCGCGCTCGTCCATCGACAGCACCACCGTGAGCGGCTGCGTCGCGGCCACACGCACCAGCCAGTTGCCGGCGACGTCGGGCGTGCCCTGCGCGTGGGCGCCGGATGCCAGCGCTGTCGCGAGCAGGAGCAAGGGAATCAGGAGACGACTGCGAGTGTGCATCATCGCTCAGACGGTTGCTGGGAACGGAACAGCCACATGCGCCAACAGTGGCGTGTCCCCGCATTGTGCCCAAGCGTCGTTCGCCCAACCGGCCGGCCACGCGCCCGACCGGGCCGTATCGTCGTCGGATGGCGGGCCCCTCACCTCCGTTTCTGTCAGGATCAGGACGGATCAGTGCGGGCAGCGCCCGCCCAGGTACCCTGCGCGAAGATCGTGTCGCCGGGGTCGTCGGTGACGCGGAACCAGCGCTGGCCGTCGGCTTCGCCCACCCAGAGGCGGGCATGGGCCGGGAGCGGGAGCGGGGCGCGGAAAGCGATGCGCATGCGGCGGAGCGCGGTGGGGTCGCCGCCCAGCGGCCCTTCGACGAGGGCGTGCGCCGCCATCGCCGCTGTGCAGAAGCCGTGCAGGATGGGGCGCTTGAAGCCGAACGGACGCGCCGTCCACCCCCACAGGTGGATCGGGTTGTAGTCGCCCGAGGCGCGCGCGAAACGCCAGCCCGCACCGCCACCCAGCACCCAGCTCGCGAGCGGCTCCCACGTCTGGGGGCCCTCCGCCGCGGGATCGCGCCGGGGCGGGTCGTCGGTGCGGGGCTCCCGCGGCGCGCGGGTGCGGGCCAGGAAGACGGCGGTGCTCTGCGAGCATAGCTGCCCGGTGGCCGTCCAGTTGCGCGCGGTTACCGTCAGCCGCAGCCCGCGGCTCACCTGCTCGGCGCGCTCCAGCTCCACGCGGCAGCGCACCGTATCGTCACGGCGGATGGGACGCAGGCAGAGGATCTCGCTCTCCAGGTGCACCACGCCGCCCACCGGGAGCGGACGGTCCAGCCCGGCGAAGAGCTCCAGGCACCGCTCCGTCTCCCACGTCGTGGGGAAGAGCGGGGGAAGCGGGGCACCATCGCCCTTGAACGCGGCGATGTCCGCTCCCTCGGTGGCGCGGAGGTACCGCTCCACCGACGCCGCATCGGCAAACACTCCGGTGCGCTC
>DASVVI010000964.1:0-1964 GCA_036386635.1 Longimicrobium sp. | reverse complement strand
CGGTTGCGCGGAGTGATGGTGGAAGGTGGGCGATCCAGCACGCACGACGCGCCGCCTCGGTCTCAGAGGCGGCGCGATCTGCTTGGTGGAAGTGTCTCAGTGCCAGGCGCGATGCGGGCTAGGGCTGCGCGTTCGCGCCCTCGCAATCCTCCGGCCCCATGATCTGCCGGACTTCGGCCTCGCCCTCCCAGCCGGGCCAGTGCTCGCGGTGCATGTTCATCAGCCACACGGCGCCCTCCACGGCCTCCTCGCGCGAGTTGGCGGCGACGATCCCGTACCCGCCCACGACCTCCTTGCTCTCGCTGAAGGGCCCGTCGACGACGTTCACCGTGCCGCCGTACAGCCGGACGCGCGTGCTCATCGCGGTCGGCGCCAGGCCGCCGGTGTCGAGCAGCGTGCCGGCCCGGCTCGCCTCCTCGCTCGCCTTCCCCATCGCCTCCATGAACGACTGAGGCGGCGGGCCGCTGTTCTCCGGGCACTTCACGAAGGTCATGAATCGCATCTCGAGCTCCTCTGTTGCCTGGGTGTGAAGCGGGGCACGCCTCGTTTTCCCGCTCTCTATCCATGCGACGAACGAGGGGAGCCCAAATCGACAGGTCGAGCGATTCGCCTTGAACCGACCTCACACAGAGACACAGAGGTGGACAGCAAGGGAACAATAAGTCCTTTCCTGCTCCCCTCTCCGTTTTCCTCTGTGGCTCTGTGTGGGACCCGCAGTGCTACGCGGCCGTCAGGAGGAGCGGCTTGCCGCGGGTGACGACGATGGTGTGCTCGTAGTGCGCCGTGAGGCTGCGGTCCGCGCTGGTGATGGTCCATTGGTCCGCCGCCGTCCGGGATGAGCGCGCGCCGACGGAGATGATCGGCTCCAGCGCGATGACCAGGCCTTCGGTCAGGCGCGTCCTGTCGTGCGGATCGTAGAAGTTGCAGACGGTGGGGCTTTCGTGGATGCCGCGCCCGATGCCGTGCCCGCAGAGGTCGCGCAGGACCTTGAAGCCGTGGCGCTCCACCTCCGCCTCCACCTTGCCGCCGACCACCGCGAGACGCTCTCCCGCCCGAGCGGCCCGCGCGCCGCGCCAGAACGCCGACTCCACGCACTCCAGCATCCGCCGCGCCTGGTCCGAGACCGGCGGCACACCCACCGTGACCGCCGCGTCCGCGTAGTAGCCGTCCAGCTCCACCGTTACGTCCAGCGTCACCAGGTCGCCCTTCCGCAGCACGCGCGCGCCGGGGATGCCGTGCACTGCCTCTTCGTTGACGCTGATGCACGAGTGGCCGGGAAAGCGGTAGTGCATCTTTGGGGCGGCGCGCGCACCGTGCTCCCCGAGCACGCCCGCCGCGATCCCGTCCAGCTCCGCCGTGGAGATCCCCTCGCGCACCGCATCGCGCATCGCCTGCAGAGCCACCGCGACGACGCGCCCGGCGCGCTTCAGCCCGAGTAGATCCTGCTCCGATTCGATGGACATGCGATTCCTACGGTTGGCGGTCAACGGGTCGCGCGCTGCCGGGCCAGTCGTCCCAGGAGAGGAAGGTAGCGCGGAGTGCGGAGCGGGTCCGCGGGGATGATGGAGCCGCGCGCGGTCGCCACCGCACGCAGCAAGCCGCGGCGGAGGAGCGTGCCGACCGGGCCGGGCAGGCGTCCCACGGCGACGGGCGGATGGGCAAAGGGCACCCGGCTCGAAGCCGGCAGATCGACCGCTTCCCACGCCGCCTGAAAGCCGCTGTAGAAGTGGGCCTTGGTCTCGCTCCGGACCGGCTCCAGCTCCTTGGGCACCCTGCCGCTGGCGGGGCGCAGGCCGCGGCCGATGGTCGGGTTGAGGTTGATCTCCCAGGTCTGGACGGCGCCGTCCAGGAGCGAGTAGTCGATTCGCCCGTACCCCACGCCGGCGATGGTGAAGATCTCCTCCAGCTGCGCGCGATGGGGGTTCGTGCGCACGTACTCGAGCTCCTCCTCCACGATGGGGCGC
>DASVVI010000963.1:0-2512 GCA_036386635.1 Longimicrobium sp. | reverse complement strand
CGAGACATCATCGGCCGGGACGGATATGCGATGCGGATCAATGGAGGAATGGGGGAGGCCTATGTTCACTGGTTCTATGCACCCCTCCAGCTCGCGATCGCGCAGCACTTCGTCGAGCGGCAGTTCGCCGAGCTTCATACGATCAGCATCGTGAGTACCGTCGGCGGAAACACCGTTCTCGGCTTCTGCTCGCGCCCGGAAAACGGGCGCTCTCGAACGCGGCTCGAAGGGACTCTTACGCTGTCTCCCGAGCGTGAGCTGGTTCGCGCGCGGTGGCGGTACCTTACCCCCACCCCCCATGAAGACGCGGGTTCTGAAGTCGAGTTCCTGCCCCCCGGTATCGTCTCCGGCGCGCTGCTCCTTCCGAGATCGTACCGCTACTGGAGGCGAACGGACCGGGGCCGCTTCTTCGTGCAGCAGCAGACTTTCTCCGAGTGGCGCATCTCACCGGACCGAACACCTCCCACGATGCCTGTGCGACGCGACGACTGAGGACGCGGCCGGGTGGTTGCATAGGCGCGGACCCTCACCCGCACCCGTGCATCGATGCCGCGTTCGCTCCTCATCTACAATCCCGCCGCCGGCCAGCGCTGGCGGCACCCCTCGCCCGCGTCCGTGCTCCGGGATCTGGAGCGCCGCGGATGGACGGCGGAGCTCCTCGTCACCGAGGGGCAGGACCACGCCACGCAGCTCGTCCGCGAGCACCTGTCGCCGGAGGTGGAGGCGGTGTGGGTCTGCGGCGGCGACGGGACGCTGGGGCAGGCCGCCACGGCGCTGGTGGGGAGCGAAATCCCGCTCGGCATCCTCCCCACCGGCACGGTGAACGTCGTCGCGGCGGAGTGCGGCGTCCCCAACGGCGCAGGCCCGGCCCTGGACGCGCTCACCCGCCGTCCGGGGCGGCGTGCGTTCCGCACGTGGAGGGTCGGCGAACGTGCCGCGCTGCTCGGGCTTGGGGTCGGCTTCGAGGCGCGGGTGATGGAGCGCGTCTCGCTCGGCATGAAGCGCACGCTCGGCTTCCCCGCCATCGGCGCACGCGGAGTGCTGGAGTGGGCGCGCTACGACTTCCCCGCGCTCCGCGTGACCGGCGAGGACGGCGACGGGCGCCCCTTCGACCTCCCCGCCACGCAGGCGCTCGCCACGATCACGCGCCGCTTCGCCGGCACCCACACCGTCGCCCCCACCGCCGACCCCGAGGATGGGTGCATCGACCTGGTGCTGTTCAGCGGCCGGTCGCGTGCGAGGATGGCGGGTTTCTGGCTCGGCATCCAGCTTCCGGGCACCGCGCACCTGCGCATCCCCGGCGTCCGCACCCTGCGCGCCCGCCGCCTCCGCGTCACCGCCGCCGATGGCTCCGCGGTCATCGCCCACCTCAACGGCGACGCGGTCGAGCACACGCCGTTCGCGGCCGAGCCGTGGGGCCCGGTCCAGATCCTGGTCCCGCCGCGGTAGCGGTTGGTGCGGAAGGCGGAGATTGCGGTGCGGCGGGCGGTGGGCAGACACGCAGGTCTGCCCCTACCGGATCGTTGTGCGTGATCGGGGACGATGCGGCACCGGGCACGGGCGCGATAAATCGCGCCCCTACGATGCCATTTGCGTGGTGTCCGCCCCCTCTCCAGATAACCGCGAGGGCGCAGCCCTCTCCCGTTACCGGGAGAGGGGGCAGTCGAGTGTAACGAGACGGGGGTGAGGGTTCCAGCGGCCGAATCAGGACGACAACCCCCCGCCGGCGTGTTAGACTGTCCGCATGACGCTGACCCACGACGAGATGATGGCGCGCTTCTACGGGCGCGACCGCACGGCCAACGGGCGCTTCCTCACCGGCGTGCTGACGACGGGGATCTACTGCCTCCCCTCGTGCACGGCCCGCAAGCCGCGGCCGGAGAACGTCAGGTTCTTCGGCAGCGAGGACGAGGCGCGCACCGCCGGCCTGCGCCCCTGCCGCCGCTGCCGGCCGGACCACTTCTACCAGGAATACGATCCGGACCTGCACCTCCTCGCCACGCTGGTGGCCGACATCCGGCGCGGACCCGCCGCATTCGCCGATGCAGCCGCGCTCGCCACCGCCTCCGGCATCGGCGCGACGAAGCTGAACGCGCTCTTCCGGCGCCATCATCACACCACGCCCGCCGCCTTTCTGGCCCGCGAGCGCGTCCGCGCAGCCTGCCGCGTCCTCTCCGAGGGCGAGGGAGCGACGGGGGCGGCGTACGCGGCGGGCTTCGAGAGCCTCTCCGCATTCCACGAGAACTTCCGCCGCCACACCGCCCTCACCCCCGGCGAGTACCGCCGCCGGGGAAGCTCGGACACGTTCACGCTCACCCTCCCCGACGACTTCCAGGCCGGCTACGCGCTGCGCGTGATCGGGCGCGATGCGGAGAGCGCGGTGGAGCGGGTGGAGGGCGGCACCGCGTACAAGGCGGTGCGCCTCGCCGGCCGCCCGGCGGTGCTGGCGATGGATGTCGCGGACGGGCGCGTCCGCTGCCGCGTGGAGGCCGCGCGCGAGCCCGATGCCGAG
>DASVVI010000962.1:0-2098 GCA_036386635.1 Longimicrobium sp. | reverse complement strand
AAGTGGAACGTCGGCAGTCACGCGTCCTGTCTGGGTTTTTGTGGCAGGCTGCGGTGTTCCGCTCCCCCGGGAGCCGCCTGATAAGCGTGAGGTCGGCCGTTCGGCCGACTTCATCTCAGCAGGACCTTCGCGAGGCTGTCGATCCGGAGCGCGAGCCGATCAGAATCGGGGGGGGGCGCACCGGTCGGTCCGGCAATTCCGCCAGAACCACTAGGCAAAGAAGGTGACCCCGACGAGGAGCGCCAGCACCTGAACCGCGGGCGCTACACCCCAGAGGGGAAGCAACCATCGCAAGGCGACGAGGACGCCGAACGTGATCGCCAGCCGCAGCCACGGCGCCAGGGCGGAGTGTTCGCACGCGAGCCCGGCGGACAGCACACCGTCCGAATCGCATCAGGGGTGTGGATTCGCATCGTACGATTTCTGAGAACAAGTGGAGGTGACGTCCATTCCTACGTTGTGGCACCCATCGCAGTTCCCGCCCGCGAAGGATAAGCCGGATGACAGAGGCCCCTCCGTCATTTAACGGATGACTAATGCCTGGACCATGAAGTGACGAACCGGACCCTCCGTGGCTATCTTGCTCGCGGAGGGTTTTCCGTTGATGCGAATTTTGAGGATGCCCGGCTGAACCGGCGTGGGCCGCGTCTACCTTCCTTCTCCCCGCCACCCGGAGCCCTTTGAGCGCACCCGCCCCCGCTGCCCGCTACGACCGCTCGATCGTGGAGGGGCCGCTGCGCCCGGCGGTCTGGAAGCTGGCGTGGCCAGGGATGCTGGCCAACGTCGTCGGGGGGCTGCAGGGGATGGTGGACCACGTGATGGTGGGGCACATGGTGGGCTACGCGGGGAACGCGGCCATCGGGGTGGCGTGGCAGATCTTCCTGGTGGTGATCGCCTTCATCTCGTCGCTCTTCACCGGGATGGGTGTGCTGGTGGCCCGCGCCGCCGGCGCCCGCGACTCCGCCCGGGTGGACCGCGTAGTGTATCAGGCCTTCCTCACCGCGCTGGGGATCTCGGTGGGGATCATGGCGCCTCTGGGGTACTTCCTGGCGCCGTGGCTGCTGGACCGGGTGAACGCCGCGCCGGCGGTGCAGGCGGAGGCGCTCCCCTTTCTGCGCGTGATGTTCCTGTTCAGCGGCGGGATGCTCGTGTTCTTCATGCTGGGCGGGGCGCTCCGCGCGGCCGGCGACGCCCGCACGCCCATGGTGCTGGGCTTCGTCATGACGGCGCTCAACCTGGGGCTCAACCTCATCCTGATCCCCGCCTTCGGCACGGTGGGTGCCGCGATGGGGACCACGATCGCGTCGGGACTGGTGGCGGCGTACGCGCTCTTCCGGCTGGTGCGCGGCGGGTGGGTGGTGTCGTTCCCGCGTGGTGGTGGGTGGGGACCGGATTGGGGGGTGATCCGCGCCCTCTTCGGCTTTGGGCTTCCCACCGGGATCCAGGGGATCGCCATGAACGTGGGCGGGGTGCTGATGCTGGCCTACATCGGCTCGCTGGCGCAGAGTGCCGCGGCACAGGCGGCGTACGCCGTGTCGTACGGGCAACTCTTCTCGCTGATCACCTGGACGTCGGTGGGGCTGATGGGCGCCGCCGCCGCCGTCGCCGGGCAGAACCTGGGCGCGGGCCAGCCGGATCGCGCCGCCGATGCCGTACGGGTGACGGCGGGCATCGGGCTGGGCGGGGCGGCCGTCGTGGGGGCGCTCTTTCTCGCCGCGCCGCGCGCGCTGCTGGCGATCTTTGGGATGGACGAGCCCGCCGCGGTGGAGCTGGGCGTGCAGCTGCTGCGCGTGCTGGGGGTGTCGGGGATGTTCGTGGCGGTGGCGCTCACCTACACCGGCGGGCTGCAAGGCACGGGCGACACGCGGGGCCCGCTCTACATCTCCGTGGCCTCGCAGGTGGTGCTGCCGCTGGGGATCTGCTTCGTGATCCGGCGCATTGGGACGCTGGACCCCATCGACGTTTGGCTCGCCATCCTGGCCGGTCACGTGGCGCGGTGCACGTTGAGCGTGCTGCGCTTCAAGCAGGGCCGCTGGCGGGCGATCGCCGTGGACATTGTGCCCGCGCCCTCCCCCTGACCACGACCGCTGCCGCGAAA
>DASVVI010000961.1:0-2225 GCA_036386635.1 Longimicrobium sp. | reverse complement strand
GGTCGCGGCGCCGTCGCGCTCGCTCCAGTCGCGCAGGAAGTCGCCGATGTGGGCGACCGAGTCGCCCGCCTCGTTGAACTCCTCCTCGGTCCACGCGTCGGGCGCCGGGGCGGTGCCGGGGCGCACGAGGTTGTGGATGGCGAAGAGCGAGTCCAGCGTGCCGCGCGTGGGGTCCTTGGCCAGCGTGGCGCGCAGCGCGCTCCCGCTCTGCCCGCCCGAGCGGAAGACCGACACCTGGTCGATCCCCGCGCGGTTCAGCCGCTGCAGCGTCTCGCCGCTCAGCTCGTCGCCGGCGCGGGCCAGCAGCGCCCCCGCCACCACGGGAAGCTGGTAGACCTCGCCGGCGCGCATGGAGGCGTAGTCCTCGGCCGTGAGCCGCGTGCCGCGGGCGAACACCTCGCCCGTGCCGGGGATCACCACGTCGCGGTACAGCACGGGGCCGTCGGAGCCCAGCATGGCCGGGTCCGGCACGTCCTCGGCCAGGAAGCCGTAGAAGGCGTCGCCGCGGCGCGCCTCGCGCCCGGTGGGCACTTCGAACGCCGACAGAGCGGAGCTCTCGCGCTTGAAGAACACGCCCAGCACGTCCACGTCGCGCGAGAAGCCCACGGCGCGCAGCAGGGCGGTGGCAGGGAACTTCTTCTTCTTGTCGATGTGCACCGCCACCACGTCGTGGATGTCGACGGTGAACTCGACCCACGAGCCGCGGAACGGGATGATGCGGGCGCTGAACAGCTTCGACCCGTTGGGGTGGATGTTCTCCTCGAACACCACGCCGGGCGAGCGGTGGAGCTGCGATACGATCACGCGCTCCGCGCCGTTGATGATGAAGGTGCCGAGCGGGGTCAGCACCGGGAGGTCACCGAGGTAGACCTCCTTTTCGATGATGTCCTTTGGACGGCGCTCGTCCCCCAGGTCTTCCCAGACCACCAGACGGAGGGTCGCCTTGAGCGGAGCGGCGTACGTCATGTCGCGCTCCATGCACTCCTCCATGTCGTACTTGGGCTCGCCGAGCGAGTACCGTACGAACTCCAGGGAGAAGTTGCCGTTCACGTCCGAGATCGGAAAGATCTCGTTGAAGACACGCTCCAGGCCCACGTCCTCGCGCTCCCGCGCGGCGGCGTCGGTCTGCAGCAGCGTCTCGAACGCGCGCAGCTGGACGTCGAGGAGGTTGGGGTGCTCCATCCCCGCCGTGAGCTTGGCGAAGGAGACGATCGGTTTGTTCAGCGTAGCCAATTGGCTCTCCCTTGGGTGCTGGCGTAGGTCATACCGGGCGACGGCGCGGGGGACGGGTCCTAAAGTGCTAAGTGCTAAGTGCCAAGTGCTTAACTGCTGTTCAGGACTTAGGACTTAGGACTTAGGACTTCCCCCACCAGATCGTACCACATGTGCCGGTATCAACAGGGAAGCGCAAACGACCCCAACCGGAAGACCCGGCGGGGTACGGTACCGTCCAGTATCTATTGAGATAGCTGCGCAATCATTGTCCGTCGGGTGAAAGTGGACGGCTGGGCTCCCGGCCCCCACGGGGACGAGAAGGGCCCCGCCCGGGGTGCCGCGGGCGAACCCGCGACACCCCGGGCGTTCCGTCACTACTTCACCTCGACGCCCGCGCCCTGCTCCTCGAGCTTGGCACGGATCTGGGCGGCCTCCTCCTTGGAAACGCCCTCCTTCACGGCCTTGGGGGCGCCGTCCACCAGGTCCTTCGCCTCCTTGAGGCCAAGGCCGGTGATCTCGCGCACCACCTTGATGACCTGGATCTTCTTCTCGCCGGCGCCGGTGAGCATGACGGTGAACTCCGTCTGCTCCTCGACCGCGGCGGCGGGGGCGCCGCCGGCCGGGGCCGCGGCGGCCATCGCCATGGGGGCGGCGGCGGTAACGCCGAACTTCTCTTCGAAAGCCTTGACGAAGTCCGAGAGCTCGAGGACGGTCATGTTGCCGATCGCGTCGAGCAGCTCGTCACGGGAAAGCGTGGTGGCCATGTTTTTAGGCTCCTGGTACAGTACAGGTTGCGAAGGCTAGATCTATGTTCGGACCGCGGGAACGTCGTGCCCCGGCCGGTCCCGTGCACCCGGACCCGTCAGTGGGTCCCGGTGCGGGGTCAGGCTTCGGCGCCTTCCCGCTGCTGCCGAAGCTGGTCCACGGCCCGGGCGAACCCGGACAGAAGCTGGCTCATGCCGCCGGCCAGGCGCGCCATCGGCGCCTGCAGCCCGCCCGCGATCTGCGCG
>DASVVI010000960.1:0-3371 GCA_036386635.1 Longimicrobium sp. | reverse complement strand
GCCGCACGAAAGGATACCACGCGAGCTCCCCATCCTTGGCCCGGAACGCGGCGCCGACGGGCAGGACTAACCACGCCACAGTGGCAGAGACCAGTATCGATCCGAACGCCACCACGACTATCTCGGAAATCATCTCGTCCCACCTTTGGTCCGCGATGAGCATCGCGAGCCCACCCGCTGAATTGGCGGCGAGCGCGCGAAACCCGTGCGAGGCGAGGAAGCCGCGCCACGGGGAGGTGCGAGCCGCCCACAGCGCCGCCGCCGGCGGGCCAAAGAATGCCACGGCCGCGAGCGACACGCGCATTGCGGTGCTCCACTCGTACACGGACTGCGCGCCGGGCGTGTCGTAAATCTCGGCCCCCCACTCCATCAGGCGGCCGAGCGCCAGCCAGGCGTGAAGCCCCAGGTGAGAGCACGCGGCCAGCAGCCGAACGTCGCGAGGAGGACCGGCCTGCCCGGGTCGGCTCATGGTCGTGCGGGTAGATCGCGGGCGCCTACTCGCTCCCCGCCAGCCCCAGCTCGGGCGCCACGCCACGCATCGCCTCGATCACGAAGGCGACGTGGTCGGAGAGCTCGACGCCGAGCAGCTCGGCGGCGTGGCGCACGTCCTCGCGGTCCACACCGGCGGCGAAGCCCTTGTCCTTCATCTTCTTGAGCACCGACTTCGCCTCCAGGTCCATCACCGACTTCGAGGGGCGCACCAGGGCGGCGGCGGTCACCAGGCCGGTGATCTCGTCGCAGGCGTACAGGGTGCGATCCAGGACGGACACCGGCTGCACGCCGGTGCGTGGCGCGTAGTGCGCGAGGACGGCGTGCACCATCTCGTCCGGGTAGCCGCGCTCTCGCAGGATCTCGGTGCCGGGGAGTGGGTGCTGGTCCGGGAAGCGCTCGTAGTCGAAGTCGTGCAGGAGGCCGGTGAGCCCGAACAGCTCCTCGTCCTCGCCGAAGCGGCGGGCGTAGGCGCGGCACGCCGCCTCCACCGAGTACATGTGGCGGCGCAGGCTCTCGCTCTGCACGTATTCGTGCATCAGCGCCAGGGCTTCATCGCGGGGGGGAAGCGGCATCGGATCGGGGGTGTGGAAGATGGTCAGAGTTCTGGGAAAGAAGTCCTAAGTCCTAAGTCCTAAGTCCTAAGTCCTAAGTCCTAAGTCCTAAGTCCTAAGTCTAGGTCCTGGATCAAAAGCGCACTCACGCACTCACGCACTCACGCACTGCAGTTCAGCACTTAGCACTTAGCACTCGTCTCTGCGCCGGGTCAGGGCGCCGGGCGCGCCATCTCGAACGTGACGTAGACCTCGCCGCCGCCCACCGCGATCCAGCGCGTCTGCATCCCGTACCGCGGGTGCTCGATCTCCACGCGGTGAGTGCCCTGCGTCACGCGCTCGGTGACGAACATCCCCCGGCGGTTGGTGGTCCGCGGGGCGGCGCCCTCCAGGCGCACCGTCACTCCCTGCACCGGATCGCCGCTGGCCGCGTCCACGATCAGGCCGTGCACCGCGACGGGCGGCGAGCCGGTTGCCCGCAGCGTCACGCCCTCTACGTGCACGATCTGCGCGTACACGACCACGGCAAGGTCGCGCAGCACGGGTGCGGTGCCGTCCAGAGTGAGGGTGACGGGGTCGCCGGGCTTGCCGTGCAGAGAGGCGCGCGCGGTGATCGGCACTCCCAGCGGCGCGGCGCAGAACCGGTAGTTCCCCTCCGTGTCCGACCGCACCTCGCCGCGCATCGGTCCGGCGGGGCCGTCCCACCACACCGTGACGGACGCGTCCGGAATGGGGACCCGGCTCCCCTTGTTCCTCACCGCGCCGGCCAGCACCCCGGCGCCAGCCGCCAGCGAGTCGCAGCCCGCGGCGATCACCGTGGCGAGCGAGGGCGAGAGGAGGCGCACGGTCGAGACCGCCCCAGTCCGCACCGCCACGTCCGTGGCCGGCACGCGGTAGCGGAGCGAGTCGGTGCGCGGATGGGTGAAAGTGACGGAGTAGCGCCCTTCGCCGAGCCCCGCGAGGCGGAAGCGGCCCTCGTTGTCGGTCATCGCCGTCCGGTCGGTCCCCACCAGGGCGACGCGGGCGCCCGGCACGGGGGTCTCCGTCACCGCGTCCACCACGACCCCTTCCAGCGTCCCGGACTCCGCCGCGAACACCCGCTCTCCGGCCGCCGTCGACACGTCCTGCACGTAGCCGCCGGTCTCGCGGAGCGCCTTGAGCACCACGTTGCTGCCGCGCCACGTCGTGCTGTTCCACGTCTTCGCTACCAGCTGCGGCATGCGCAGGCGCCAGCGGCGGACGATCCAGGCGCCCCCCGCCAGCCGCGCGAACTCCACGCGCCCGCCCACGCCCTCGTGCTCCTCCTCCCGCGGCAGGCCCGTGAAGCGGAAGTCGAGGTGGCGAAGCTCCGAAGTCGCCGGGTCCAGCCAGAGCACGCCGCTCACGTCGGTCACGTCGCGGCGCCGCGCCGGCGCGAAGGTGAGCCCCACGAGGCCCGCGGTCGGCCCTTCGCCCCGCCGCACGCCGAAGCAGTGCGTGTCCTGGAACTCGTCCGAGAGGAGGAGCGCGGCGTCCGGCGCGAAGAAGTGGATCCCGTCCCCGCGCACCTCGCGATACCCCACGCGGGTGAGCTCCGCCGCGTCGCGGCTCCTCCACACCGAGCGCCCGTTGGCGCTGAGCCGCTGCGAGGTCTCGCTCGTGATGCGCTCCGTCTCCGCCTCGATGTCGCGCACGTACTCGGTGAAGCCGAAGCGCATGGTACCCGACGTCCACGTGGTGGCGTCGATCGCCTTCCGCGCCTCGTCCCACAGCAGCGCGGCGGCCCGGCCGTCCGCGCGACGCACGTCGCAGCTCGTTCGGCCCTGCGCCACCAGCCCCTCCAGAGCCACCGGCGCGCCCGCGCTCACCAGCCGCAGCTCCCGCGACTCGCCCGCCGCCAGCGCCATCGCGGCCGAGTTCGTCGCGCCGAAGCCGATCCGCTCCGCGCGCACGCGGTAGCTCCCGGCCGTCCTGCCCTGCACGGTGAAGCGCCCATCGGCCCCCGTCAGGGCACGCGCCACCACCGCGCCTCCCTCACCGCGCAGGCTGATGAAGGCGCCGGAGACTGGCTTCCCGGCCGCATCCACCAGCACCCCCCGCACCTGCTGCGCGGCCACCGGGCTCGCGGCGAGAGCGGCAATCACTGCGAGGCGGACGATGCGCATGGGGCTCCGGTGCTGCGGGATAGGCGGGGGGTGGCGGTGGAACGTTTGGCGCGCGCCGTTTCTGCCCAGAAGGAAAAGCCTCACACAGAGGACGCAGAGGGAACCTTAGGTTGTTCTCTCTGTGTCTCTGTGTGAGGCCAGTTGTTAGAAGTCAGCGCTGCCCGGCGCCCGCGGGTACGGGATC
>DASVVI010000959.1:0-6075 GCA_036386635.1 Longimicrobium sp. | reverse complement strand
CGTGGACGAGGCGGCCGCGGGCCCGAGCGAGGCTAACGGGCAGGTCCGCGTGTACGTGCCGTATTCGTCCATGAACATGGGCGTGGTGGCGCGCACGGCGGGCCCCGCGCTCCCCATGCTGAACGCCATGCGCGAAGCCGTCGCCGCCGAAGCTCCGCAGATGCCCATCAACCGTGCCCAAACGCTGGAGCAGCGCGAAGCGGAGGCGCGCCGCTC
This sequence comes from Longimicrobium sp., assembly GCA_036386635.1. Taxonomy (GTDB): domain Bacteria; phylum Gemmatimonadota; class Gemmatimonadetes; order Longimicrobiales; family Longimicrobiaceae; genus Longimicrobium. The sequence goes on along the minus strand of DASVVI010000959.1, from coordinate 5,859 downwards.
CGTGATGCGCGCGGGCGGGGCCGTGGCGGTGGGCGGCGTGCTGGCCCTCCTCCTCTCCGCCATCGGGCTCTACGCGGTCGTGTCCTTCGCCGTCGGCCAGCGCACGCGCGAGATCGGCATCCGCACGGCGCTGGGTGCGCAACGCCGCCAGGTGGTGCGGATGTTCTTCGCCAACGGACTCGCCCTGAGCGCGCTGGGCCTCCTCCTGGGCCTGCCGCTCAGCCTGCTCGCCACGCGCCTCATCGACGCGAAGCTGAACGTGCCGCTGTCCAGCTCGCCGCTGCTCGGCATCGCGGTGGGTGCGCTGGTGTTCGTGGTCGCCTCGGTCGCCGTCTGGATCCCCGCCCACCGCGCCAGCACCATCGACCCGGTGCTGGCTCTGCGGATCGAGTGACCTGAAAGCCACAGAGAAGCCCTTCGCGGTTCTCTCTGTGGCTCTGTGTCTCTGTGTGAGCCATGCAGTTGCGGTTCTCGGTCTTGTCCGGGGAGGGGAATTCAGCCATCGTTCCGCTCCTCATCTCGCCCCAGCCCGAGAACCCTGATGCGCCTCATCCTGGCCGCCACACTCGCGGCATCCGTGCTCCTCCCCCTCCCCGCGTGCGCGCAGGATCCGCCGGGAGTGGAGGTGCGCCCCGGAAGCCCGCTGCTCGACGCATCGCGCATCGCCGCGCGTACCGACACCTTTGCGATTCGAGTGGAGGGAGCCGACCCGATCCAGCTCGTGATCCGCACCGCCGCGCTCGGCGACACGGCTCTGCTGCGCGTGGAGCGGATGTCGCTCAAAGGGAGGGAGCTCTCCTTCGATTCGTTCACGGTGCGCATCCGCGGGCTCGCGCCGCTCTTCGCGGAGAGCAGGGGCGAGGTGGCAGCCCGCCTGACCTTTCCCCCCGGACGCGTGGAGGGGAGCTACACCGCCGCGGACGGAGCGGAGCGCAAGGTCTCCGAGGCGCTGAGCGCACCCGCGTTCCACGCCAACTCCATCGACCTCGTGCTCGCGTCGTTGCCGCTGGCGCCGGGCCGCTCGTTCGATCTGGCGACGTGGACCCCGGCGGGACTCGACGGGGTGATCTCCGTTCGCGTGGCGCGCGCGGAGACGGTGCAGGCGGGCGACGGCGCGCGCTGCGAGGCGTGGCGGGTGGAAACGGTGGACGAGAACGGAACGGAATCCGTCTACTGGGTTGAGCAGAGCACCGGGTCGCTACTCGGCTATGCGTCCAACAGCATGGAGATACGCATCGTCCGCCACGCCTCCTGCCGGCGCGGGCCCCATCCGGCACGGACGACCTGAACGGCCCGCAACCCGTCAGGGTGCTCGCGTGGTGTCGCGCGGAGCCGGTGCCGGGTAGCGGTGTGGATCGATCAGGTCCACGAAACCGAAGACGAAGCTGAGCAGGCCAAAGAACCCAACCGATGCGCCCAGATACGGGTGATCGGCCTCCTTGAGCCGGTACCCGCCGTAGAGGAGCGCGGCACCGAAGGCGACCAACTGCAGATCGGTGCTGGTGCCGTAGAGCGGACCCGCCTGCGCGACTCTCTCGGTCGGCGTGAGCGGAAGCGTGTGGCGAGCTTCGAACGGATGCTGCGCCGTACCGCCGAACTCCCCGGACGGTGCGGTGCGCCACTGCGCCTGCGCACCAGCCGGTGCAAGGAGCGAAACCGCGAGGGCCAGCGCAGCCGTGTGTGTGCGGATCCGGGCGAGGGAGAGCGGCACGTGGCCTCCAACAAGCGTGAGAAAAGGGACAGCCGTCAGCGATAACCCTTGCTTCGAGCGGCTGCGCGCGCAAGGCTAGTGCATCATCATCCGGAGCGCGACCCGCCCATCCTCCAGTGGAGCCGCCGATGTCCGAAGCCAACCCCCCGAGCGCCGCCCTCAGCACCGAGCGCCTGTTGCCGGCCAGCCCGCGAGCGATATTCGCCGCCTTCGAGCAGCCGGAACACCTCGCGCAGTGGTGGGGCCCGAGCGGCTTCACCAACACGTTCGAGCAGTTCGAGTTCAGGCCCGGCGGGCAGTGGGTCTTCGTGATGCACGGCCCGGACGGCTCCGACTATCCCAACGAGTGCGTGTTTCGTGAGATCCAGCCCGACACCCGCATCGTGATCGAGCACGTCGACGAGCCGTGGTTCACGCTGACGGTGACTCTGGCCCCCGAAGACGGCCGCACGCACCTCACCTGGGTCCAGGAGTTCGAGAGCGCCGAGGTCGCCGAACAGCTTCGCCCCATCTGCGACCCCGCCAACGAGCAGAACCTGGACCGCCTGCAAGCGCTGCTCGCGAGCGAGAGCCCCTGAAGCCGCCATCCGTGTGCATCGAAGGAAAAGGTCTCACGCGAAGGCGCGAAGGCGCAAAGAAAGTCGTTCGTGCCTTTCCTTCGCGTCTTTGCGCCTTTGCGTGACATCTTGATCCTTTGACGGATCACAACCCCTTCCCCCACCACGATGTCCTCGACCGCCTGCCGCGAGTGCGGCGCCGCCCTGCCCGACGGCTCCACCGCATGCGCCACGTGCGGAGCCGGCATGCCTCCGCTCCCCGTGCAGAGGCCGCTGCCGCCCCGCCCACCACCGCCGCCGGAGCGCCCCAGGTGGCGTACCGCCATCGATTGGGCCCTCCTCGTGGCCGCGTGCGCGGTCGTCGGAACCTTCTTCTACCGCGTGTCCACGAACACCGACCGGGCCGTCACCGAAAAGGCGGAGGTGGCGCGGGAGATCGAGCACCTGATCGACCTGCGCGTGTGGGGGCAGGACACCACGGGCAACGCCCCGCCGCCGGAGAGCGCCGCCCGGCCGGTCCCCACCACCACCCGGGCGAAGCGGATCTGGGTCTTGAGCCGGATCACGTTGGACGCCGCGCTCTGGACGCGGGAGGTGATGAAGCGGCACGGCCTGGCGAGCGAGAAGATGATCGCGGCATGGGAGACCGGGCAGTACCAGGCGAACGCGCGCGCCCACCCCGAAGTGGGGAAGCACCTGGAAGCCCGCCTCGCCGCCATCACCGAGATCGACAAGACCGCGGCGGCCTGGACGGAGGAGCACATCGCCGCGCTGTCGCGGGAGTCGGGGCTCCCCGCCAGCGAGATCCGCGACATCGTCCCGCCCGAGCCCGTGCGCCCGGCGCCGGGAGCGGTGCGGCTGGCGGAGGCGCTGTTGGATATCCATCGCCACCTGGTCCGCATCGACCCGCGAGTGGAGTACGCCGGGGGCCGGGATCTGCGCTTTCAGCGTGAGGAGGACTTGCGCCGGTTCGAGGAGCTGTTCGCGGCCGCGAATGAAGCCGCCGCTACGGTGAATGAGGGACGGCAGGCAAAAGCGGCCGCGCATGCCGCCGCCTTCAACCGCGTGATCAGGTAAGCCGGACGCCGCGGAAGCTCATTGCGGCGCCGCGGCCCGCACCGTCTCGGGATCCGCCGTCCGGCCGTACCTCACCACCCTCAGCCAGAGCCGCCGCTCGAGCCATCATCGCAGACGATGCCGCCGGAGGGGAGCCGTGCGATGCCCATTTCCTTCATGTAACCAGCGCGCTGTTCAACGGTCAGCTCCGCCACCAGGATGCGGCTCGTGAATCCGCCGCAGGCGCGGCCGTTCTCCACCGTCATCCAGTCGCTGATCTCCCGCGGCTCCACTTGCACCACGTGTCCCGCGTCGAACGAGGGGAACATCCGCGCGTCAGCCGCCAGCTTCCCCACGATCTTCCCATCCGCGTACGTCACGTCGTACAGCCAGATGTGCTCCCCCGCGTCCCCCGGCCCCCCCAGCCGCACCTTCACGCCCAGGTAGGACAGCCTGGGCGGCGTCTGTTTCAGGCGTTCGATGAGCTTCGGTACCGTGGCGCGCGCGCGGTCGATTGCGGCGTTCATCGCCTTGTCGTCCGAGCTGATTTGGACGATGGGCCTCTCTCCGCCATCATCACGGCCACGCGCATTCCCCTGCGCCGCGAGTTGCTCGCTGCGGCCGCACGCGGCCACCAGCGCTGCCAGGGAGAACACCCGCGCCGACACTGAAAAGAGTCTCATGGTCGTCACTCCTCTTCCAGGGTGACCAGCCGAGCGCAATCCCGCCGGGCTGGATTTCAATGAACCTCGGCACGCGGCACGGCCTCGAGATCCACGCCGGAGTCCGCGGTGCCCAGTGCATCGTGGCGCTCCGCCGGCTCGCGCAGAAGCTGGTAGATGATGATCGCCCCGAACGTCGCCGTGCCGATGCCGCCGACGGAGAACCCGCCCAGCTTGAGCACCAGGTCGCCCGCGCCGACCGTCAGCGTCACCGCGGCCGTCACCAGGTTGCGGCTGTTGGAGAAGTCGACCCGGTTCTGCACCCAGATGCGCCCGCCCGTCGCCGCGATCAGGCCGAACAGCACCACCGAAAGCCCGCCCAGCACCGGCCCCGGAATCGTCCCCACCAGCGCCCCGAACTTGGGCGACAGCCCCATCACCACCGCCGCCATCGCCGCCACCAGGAAGATGAGCGTCGAGTAGATGCGCGTCACCGCCATCACCCCGATGTTCTCGGCGTACGTCGTCACGCCCGTGCCGCCGCCGGACGCGGCCAGCATGCACGCCAGACCGTCGCCGAGGAACGCGCGCCCCAGGTAGCGGTCCAGCGACTGCCCCGTCATGGCGCCCACCGCTTTGACGTGCCCCAAGTTCTCCGCGACCAGCACCAGCGCCGCCGGGGCAAAGAGCAGCGCCACGTCCCAGCGGAAGACGGGGCGCGAGAAGTTGGGAAGCCCGATCCACGCCGCATCGCGAAGCGGCGCGAAGTCGACCGCGGGCCCCATCCCCATCCCGTTGGCCAGCACCAGGTACAGCAGGTAGCCGATGACGCCGCCCAGCAGGATGGGCACGCGGCGCAGCAGCCCGGGCGCGTAGACGGCCACCGCGCACGTCGCCAGCACCGTCGCCAGCCCGACCCCCGTGGCGAAGCCGCTGCCGCTGATGGCGCGCACCGCCACCGGCGCCAGGTTCAGCCCGATCACCGCCACCACCGATCCGGTGACGACGGGAGGCATCAGCCGCTCGATCCACCGGTACCCCGTCGCCATCACGATCAGCCCGATGGCGGCGTACAGCGCCCCCGCCGCGATGATCCCGCCCAGCGCCACGCCGATGTTGGGGTTCGGCCCCTTCCCCGCGTACCCCGTCGCCGCCAGCGTGACCGCCACGAACGCGAAGCTGCTCCCCAGGTAGCTCGGCACCCTTCCTCCCACCACCACGAAGAACAGCAGCGTCCCGATCCCCGAAAAGAAAACGGAGGTGTTAGGATCGAACCCCATGAGGATCGGCACCAGCACCGTCGCCCCGAACATGGCGAACACGTGCTGCAGCCCCACCACCAGCGTCTGCCCCCACGGCAGCCGCTCCTCGGGGCCGATTACCCCGCTGGCGACGGGTGTCCAGCGGGGGAAGAAGCTTGCGCGTGTGGGGCTGGGCATGGCGTGTTCGATCGGGAGGATGTCGGTTGTGCCACGGGCGGGAACCACAAGCAAGCACGTTGGAGGGTGCTTGCGCAAGAACGATTTCGCGGAAACGCGGAGGTTGTGTACGCGGCCGGGTTCGAGGCGTGAAGCACGGAGTGCAATCGTTCCGTGCAGCGACCGGAATTCCATCACCGCTCTTCGAATCGCCGCTTGAGCAAAGGGATCGCCACGTTGCACCAGAACTCCGGCGCGACCATGCCACCGCTCATCCCGCCATGATCGAACCTCTCGATGAAAAACGGTTCCAGATGCGACAGCGGATGCCCGGCAAGCTGCTCGAACATCCGCTCGACCGCCTCTACGAGCTCATCCACCGTCGCGGGAGTGGGGGTATCCGCGAACCGCTCCCGCATCTCTCGCCAGAGCCAGGGATCACCCCGCAGGCCCCA
>DASVVI010000958.1:0-5064 GCA_036386635.1 Longimicrobium sp. | reverse complement strand
AGCCTTCAAACCGGCCTCGCGTGCGTGGGAACATCCTTCCGGGACGGACTTACTTCAGAATCGCGCTGTAAGCCACACGGACGGCGTCGGAGACCATGTGTGCCGCCGCGCACGCGGATCGTGTCCTAGAGAGGCGCCTGCGCGATCGCCCGAATCGAGCGGGACGGTCGTGGCGCCTCAGGTGCCGGAGCCGGGCTCCTCGCCTGAGCGGCCTCGGTCGGTGAATTCCTTTGACGCGACGGGAAGCCCTTCCGCTGGCCGCAGCGCACCTTTACGCGGCCCACGCTTCAGCACCACCACGACGGCCGGGCCGGGAGTGCGCGTTGGCGGCAGTTCGGTTGCCGCCTCGGCTGCGTGTAGATACCGCACCGATTCGACGTCGTTGGTCTGGATTTGCCGGAGGTACTCGATGTTGCCTCGGTGGGCCCCGTCGACGAACACCTGCGGTGTGATCAGGACCTCGCCCGTAACGTCGATGGTGGGCCGCCCCCGCACCCAGGCGGCGCGGAGGGTGCTGAGTGCTTCATAGAGGTCGCCGTATCCACGTCCCTCCATCTCCTGCGCGGTGAGGACCCGCCCGCCGCCCCTAGCAGCCGGCTGGTCTCCGGCGGTTGCGCCTCCTCCGCCGCAAGCCATCACGAACCCGACGAGCAGAAAGAGGACGATCCGCGGTTGTGTCATGGCTAGTCTCCAATCTGAAGGGGGGCCTCTGCATCGCTAGACAAAGATACGCGGTGCGCGGGAGTCCGTCGCACGCAAGCCACGGGCGCGATAAATCGCGCCCCTACGCGTGACCTTCGCAGAACGGATGGATTGATGCAAGGGTTGCGGCGCGGAGAGGGCCCGTGCCGCCAAAACGCAAACCCCCTCCCCCGGGCAGTTTCGGGGGAGGGGGATGCGCCGCGGAGCGGCGCTGGGGGTGGGGGCGCCCTCAGTTCGTCCGGTACCTTCTGCTCACCTCGTCCAGCCGCTTCCGCTCGTCATCGGTCAGGGAGCCGAGGCCCTGGGCGGAGATCTTGTCGAGGATGCGGTCCACGTCGTCCAGCAGCTCGCGCTCGGCGCGGTGGGCGGGGGCGCTGGGGTGCGGGGTGACGGGCGTGGAGGCGACCGGCTGCGGGCCGGAGCGCTTCTTCCCCACCCACGCGGCCAGCGCGTTCTCCTTCTTCCTGCGCTTGCTGGGACGCGCCGGCACCTCGCCCCACTCGCTGGGCGCCCAGGGGCTCTTCAGGTACAGCAACGACGCCACGAAGCCACCCAGGTGCGCCAGGTGCGCCACCCCCTCGTCGCCGCCGGAGCCGGCGGAGTTGAGCAGGCTGATGACCGCCAGTCCGATCGCGAGGTACTTCACCTTCACCGGGATGATGCCGAACAGGTAGATCTGCGCGTCGGGCCAGATCAGCGCCCAGGCCAGCAGCAGGCCGTTCACCGCGGCCGAGGCGCCCAGCACGCTCCCCGGGACGAAGAGCGAGAAGATCGCCCCGCCCAGCGCCGCCACCAGGTAGAAGCGCAGGAAGGCGCGGCCGCCCCAGCGGTCCTCCAGCGGAGGGCCCAGGAAGAAGAGGCCCACCATGTTGAAGAGATAATGGAACGGTTTCGTGTGCGTGAACGCGTACGTCACCAACGTCCATGGCCGCGTAAGAAGATGTTCGCGGTTGAGCATGAGGTACGCCTCCACCACCCCGCCCGCGCTGGTCTTATCCAGCAGGAGCAAGACGATGAAGATCGCGGTGTTCGCGATCAGGAGCTTCGCCACCCAGGGGGTGACGGAGCTCCGAAAAGGCGAGTCGTATGAAGAACGGTAGGCCATGGGAACGGCGCCGCGGTGGGAACGGCCGCCCCGCGGCGGAGTGCCGCGGGGCGGAGCCGGATCGCTCGGGGTGCGCACGAGGCACCCCTCCATTCGAGTTACCCTGCTGCGGCCGTTACGATCCGTTCGCACAGCTCCCCGAAGTCCATCCCCGCCGCGGCGGCGGCCTTGGGGAAGAGGCTGGTGGCGGTCATGCCAGGAAGGGTGTTGGCTTCAAGACACCAGAGCTGCTCCTTGGCCAGGATGAAGTCGATCCGCCCGTAGCCGCGCAGCTTGAGCACGCGGAAGGCGCGCAGGGCGTACGCCTGCATCTGCGCCACGAGCTCCTCCTCCAGCGGCGCCGGGCAGAGGTACTCCGTCATGCCGGGCGTGTACTTGGAGTGGTAGTCGTAGATCCCCTTCTTGGGACGGATCTCCACCGGCGGCAGCGCCTGGTCGCCGATCACGCTCACCGTGAGCTCGCGGCCCTTGGCGTAGCGCTCGATCATCACCTCCGTGTCGAATTGCGACGCCTCGCGCACGGCGTTGGCCAGCTCCTCCGGGTCGTTGACGACGAAGAGGCCCACGCTGGAGCCCTGCTTCGACGGCTTTACGATCAGCGGAAAGCCGATCAGGTCCTCGATGGTGTCCGCGTCGTAGGTGAAGTCCGGCGCACGCGCCACGCGCCACGGCAGCGTCGGCACCTGCGAGTCGCGCAGGAGGCGCTTGGAGATGTCCTTGTCCATCGCGATCCCGGAGCCCAGCGGCCCCGAGCCCGTGTACCGGACGCCCGCGGTCTCCAGCAGCGCCTGGATGGTGCCGTCCTCGCCCGTGCCGCCGTGGAGCGCCAGGAAGGCGACGTCGGAGTCGCGCAGCTCGGGGACGTTCGCGAGCGCCATTAGCTCCAGCGTGGAGCCCAGCTCGGTGGGCGGCGCGGAGTGCACGCCTTCGGGAAGGAGGCCGCCCTCCTGGTCTTGCGGGATGTAGCCGCGCGCCGTGTCGACCGCGCGCACCTCGTGGCCCCTCTCGCGCAGCGCCTTCACCACCGCCAGCCCCGACGCCAGCGACACCTCGCGCTCGGCGCTCGTACCCCCCATCAGCACGGCTATCTTCATTCAACCCTCCAGATCCGGTTCGGTGTTCGCTCACGTGCGCCCGCGGGCAACGCACGAAGCGCGCCCTACGCCGCCCGCCCGCGCACGTGCTCCAGCACCTTTCTGGCGAGCGCCGGCCCGAACCCCGGGAGCGCCGCGATCTCCGCCTCCGACGCGCCCGCCACCGCCCGCATCGACCCGAACCGAGCCAGCAGCGCCTTCTGCCGCGACGCCCCCACGCCGGGGATCTCCGACAGCTCCGAGCGGATGGTGCGCTTGCTCCGCAGCTTGCGGTTGTAGCTGATGGCGAAGCGGTGCGCCTCGTCTCGCGCCCGCTGCAGCAGCCGCAGCGCCTGGCCGCGCCTGGACAGCCGCACGGAGTCGGAGCGGCCGGGGAGGAAGACCTCCTCCTCCTTCTTGGCCAGCGAGATCACCGTCTGCTCGTCCAGCCCCAGCTCCGCCAGCGCCTTGAGCGCGGCGCCGAGCTGCCCCTTCCCTCCGTCGATCACCGCCAGGTCCGGGAGCGGCCGGCCGTCGTCGATGCGGCGGCCGAAGTAGCGCGTGACCACCTCGTGCATCGAAGCGAAGTCGTCGTTCCCCCAGTCGCCCTTGATGCGGAACTTCCGGTACTCGCCCTTGTTCGGCTCGCCGTTCTCAAAGAAGACGGCGGACGCCACCGTCTCCGTGCCCTGCGTGTGCGAGATGTCGAAACAGACGAGGGTGCGCGGCACCTGCGGGAGCTGCAGGTTCTCCTGGAGCTCGTACAGCGCGTCCGGGGCCCGTTCCGCCGCGCGGTTGCCGATCAGCTTGCGCTCTTCGAGGAGGTGGCGCGCGTTCTGGGCGGCGAGCTCCACCAGGCTGACCTTCTTGCCGCGCTCGGGGGTATTCACCTTCACCACGCGGCCGCACAGCCTGCGCAGCGTCTCCGCCAGGACCTCGCAGTCCTCGATCTCCGCCGGCAGCAGGATCTCGCCCGGGATCCCCTCCGGATCGCGCTGCCCGCGCCCGGCGTAGAGCGCGGTGACGAACGCTCCGAGCGCCGCCTCGTCGCTCTCGTCGGTGAGGTTGGCGAGGAACTGGGCTTCGCGGCCGAGCAGCTTCCCTTCCCTGATCTGCAGCACGACGCCGCACCCCTCCGCCCCGTCGCGCGCGAAGCCGACGACGTCGCGGTCGGAGCCCGCCATGTCGAGCACGCGCTGGCGCTGCTCCATCGACTCCATCCTCTGGAGCGCGTCGCGCAGCTCCCCTGCCCTCTCGAAGTTCATCTCCGCCGCCGCCGCCGCCATCTCCTCCTTGATGCGCGCCGCCGCCCTGCGCGTATGCCCGCCGAGCACCTCGACGATCTCGGCGATCATGGCCGCGTACTCGTCCTGCGACTGCAGCCCGACGCACGGCGCCATGCACAGTCCCATCGCGTGGTCCAGGCAGGGCCGGTCGACGCGGGCGCTGGGGAGGTCGTGGCGGCACGAGCGCACGGTGTACAGCTTCTTCACCAGCTCCAGCGACTGCCGCATCCGCCGCACGTCCGTGTACGGCCCGAAGTAGCGCGACCCGTCCTTGTCCAGACGCCGCGTGACGTACACGCGCGGAAAGCGCTCGGCGGTGACCTTGATATACGGGTACGTCTTGTCGTCGCGCAGGCTGATGTTGAAGCGGGGGCGGTGCTCCTTGATGAGGTTGTTCTCCAGGATCAGCGCCTCGGGCTCCGAGTCCACCACGATCGTCTCCAGGTCCTCCACGCGCCGCACCAGCTCGCGCGTCTTGATGGAGTGCGTGGTGCCCGCCTGGAAGTACGACCTCACCCTGGAGCGCAGCGACTTCGCCTTGCCCACATACACGATCTCCCCCGCCGCGTCCTTGAACAGGTACACGCCGGGGCTGGCCGGAAGGTGGCGGAGCTTTGCTTCAACGGTGGAGCTGATCGACATCGTGCGCGGCTGCTCTGGGCTTGGGGGTTGCTTCGGCGGGTTGATACACCGCGAGGGCGGCGGGGAGCCCTCACCCCCGGCTCATTACACTCGCCTGCCCCCTCTCCCGATAACAGGAGAGGGCTGCGCCCTCCTGTCATCGAGAGAGGGGGCTTGGGTTTGCTTCGGCGGGTTTGGTGCCGCGCGGAGGGCCCCTCCCCCGCCTGCGGGGGCGCAGGTCGGGTGAGGGGGAGAACTCCGCCCTCGCCTCGCAGAT
>DASVVI010000957.1:0-4113 GCA_036386635.1 Longimicrobium sp. | reverse complement strand
TGGCGATGCCCCGCCGGGCGCTGGAGCTGGTCGCGGCGGGGTGCCCCGACGACTACCTGCTGAACGACGACCGGGTGAAGTACTACCTGGAGTCCTCCATCAACCAGCCCGCCATCAAGATCGTGATGGTGTTCGACGAGGCATGGTGGACGGACCCGGCCATCTGCAAGCACATGCCGAAGCTGGAGTGGCCGAACGGGGGAACCGCGCCGCCCCCGGCGCAGCTGGTGGGCGGGCCCACGGTCACCGACCTGCCGCTGCGCATGGTGGACTACTTCGCAAACAACGTCCCGGGAGGCCCCGGCGCGGCCGGCGGCCCGTACGTGCTGCTGGCGAGCTACGACGACATGACCTTCTCCAGCTTCTGGCGCGTGCTGGAGGAGGCCGGCGACTACAAGGTGGCTCCCTCCATGCTGCGGCAGCCGCTGCATGGGCCCACGCGCGTGCCCGCGGATTCGCCGCTCGCCCACCTCCTCGTAAAGCAGCTCGCGGAGACGCACGGCGCCGAGGTCGGGAACGTGCCAGCGCCGCGGGCCGTCTACTACCAGGACTGGGGACAGGACCCGTTCGGCGCGGGCTACCACGGCTGGGCGGCGCACTACGACATCTGCGACGCGATGGACCGCGTCCGCGCGCCGTACCAGCGGATCCTGAACGACTCCTCCCGCCACACCTACGTGATCGGCTCGTGCTACTCGTTCGATCAGGGGTGGGTGGAAGGGGCCCTCTGCGTCGCCGAATCGGTGCTGCGCGAGTTCGTGGGGCTCGCGCCCTTGAAGCCCGATCTCAAAGAGTACACGCTGGTCTGCCACGCGAACCCCGACAAGTCCGGCCCGGTGAAATCATCCAGGCCGTCCAGAGCATCGAAGCCGTCATCCAAATCGCACAAGGCCCGCAACTCCCCCCGTTGAGCCAGGTCCCGCGCCCTCAGTGTGAAGCGCGCTGTCTGTTCAGCGCGCCTCGAGGCCGGGGCGGTAGCGGCGGATGGTGGCGCGCTCGATGTCGGCGTCGGTGAAGGCGACGGGCTTCATGCGGTTGGCGGCGAACATCGCGGCCTGGTCGTCGTGGTGCGGCGAGCCGGGCCGGCTGCTCTGGCCGTACGCCAGCACGCTGTACGCTCGCACTGGCGTGGTGAACTCCACCGCCAGCACCCACCCGTCGCCCGTGACGGCGGTGCGCGTGCCGTCCGCCTCCTCGCGATAGCCGAGCACGCGGAAGCACCCCATCAGACCGCTGCACCCGCCCACCGGCACGTCCACCGAGCCGTGGCGCACGCGGTGCACCCTGCCCCACTCCACGTCCACGCCGCCCCACTTGCGCTTCGTCTCCGCCACGGCCCAGGTGAAGGCTTCCACGGCGCGCGCGGCGTCGGCCAGGCCGTGCGGGGTGGCCATGGGCTCGGCGGCCGTCCAGGGGCGGCGGAAGAGAGCCTCGGCGGGCGCGGGGAAGCCGACGGAGGCGGCGGTGGGACGCGCCTGCGGGGCCGTCCGCACGTAGCGCCACCACCAGGTCTCGAAGAGGAGCCCGCCACGGCTCTCCGCGGCGACCGTGTTGTCCCAACGCTCCAGCACGGCGACGGCGTCGGCCAGCTCGCCGGTGGGCGTGGTGGCGCGCACGGCCTTCACCAGGTCGTCCTTGACGCGGTCGGCCAGGATCATCCGCATGCTGTGCTTCATGCGGATCACGTCTTCCAGCGTCACCTTGCGCGTGTTGTGGAGGAGCTCCAGCGAGTGCTGGCTGCGCAGGCGCAGCTCCACGTCCGGGAAGTTGGCCGGGTAGCGGCTTCGCGGCAGCGGCTCGTAGAGGTTGGTGAGATACGGCGGATCGTTCTCGTTGTGGACGTAGCCGCCACGCGGGTTCAGCACCTGCGGCAGCGAGTCGAAGGGGACCACCTTCGTCCATACCTCGGAGCTGCGCGACGCGGGCACCGCGGCCGTGTCGCCGCCGGAGGGGTGCGGAAGGGAGGGGAGCGTGGCGTTCCACACGTAAAAGATGTTCCCGTCGCGGTCCGCGTAGGTCAGGTTGGAGGTGACGCGCGCGCGCATCTTCATCGCGTTCGTCCACTCCGTCCGGTTTCGCGCGCGCATCATCTTCAGGAACTGCTCGCCGCCGCGGAACTCGTCCTCCCCTGCCGCGCGCAGCACGTACACCTTGCCCCCGCCGCGATGGACGACGGGGCCCAGCGGCGAGGTCCACGTGTCGCGCGTCTCGCGGCCGATGCCGGGGCCGTTGCGGAAGTCGATGGTCTCCTCGGTGCGGCGCAGAGGGACGGAGGCGCCGTCGAAGAGGTAGTGGTCGGGGCGGGCGGGGTCCACGTCCAAGGCGTAGACCTCTTCCAGGTCGGGGGCGTTGTTGGTGGTGGCCCAGCCCAGGTACGGGTTGAAGCCGCCCACCAGCACGATGGGGCCGCCCAGCCGGAAGTCGCCGTAGAAGTCCATGGCGCCGGGGACGGTCACGTGCGCCTCGTAGTATCCCGCGGACCAGGCGAGGTGCGGGTTGCGCAGCAGGATGGCGCGGCCGGAGCGGGTGCGGCTCGGCCCCAGCGCCCACGCGTTGGAGCCGTCCTCGGATGCGGCCGGTGCGGCGCCGTCGCGGCGGGGCGGGACGCCGCGCAGCCGGTCGACGAGGCGGCCCAGGCCGGGGGTGCCGGGGCTGCCCATCCCCTGCGCGTGCACGTCGGCGCCGGTGAAGGAGGGGCGCACCCACGACGGCACCTCGGCCGCGTGCAGCTCCAGGTAGCGGTTCACGCCGGCGGCGAAGCCCTCGTACATGTCGCGCGTGTCCTGCTCCAGCAGCGGGAGCGTGGCCACGGCGCGGCGGTGCACGGGGCGGTAGGCGAAGTCCGAGTCCAGGCTGTCCGGCCCGAAGTGGAGGGCCAGCTCGCCCCGCGCGCGCACCAGACCCATCACGATGCGCGGGCCGTGGTCCTCCATCTGCACCCACCCCAGCGCGAAGCCGGCGGCGCGGAAGTTCTCGGCGCGGATGTGCGGGACGCCGTACGCGGTGCGGCGGATCTCCACCTGCCGGGCCAGCTCCGCCTGCGCGCCGGCGGCCGGCGCGTACGCGGCCAGGGCGACAACGACAAACGCTCGCAGCTTCATCCGTCATCCCCGTTTTGAGAGCCCGCGCCGCGGCACTTGTGCGCCGCCCGGCCGCCCCGCATCATCAAGCAACATCCGACTTTCTCGCGAATATACCCCGGCGCCCCTGACGCACAAGGACGCGCCGGCCACTCACCCGGAGCCCGTGCCAATGCGCCTCAGCAACCTGCAGCGGCGGGGCCTCGCGGCGGGCATCCTCCTGGCCGCCATCGCGCTGCCGCTGCGCGCGCAGGGCGGCTACGACGTCATCATCCGCAACGGCCGCGTGCTGGACGGCACCGGCAACCCGTGGTACCGCGCGGACGTGGCGCTGCGCGGCGGGCGCATCGCGGCCATCGGCGACCTGGCGGGGGCGCGGGCGGCGCGCGAGATCGACGCGTCCGGGCTGTACGTGGCGCCCGGCTTCATCGACGTGCACACCCACGCCGGCGAGGGGCTCGCCACCCCCGCGCTCAGCCACGGGCGGCCTCTGCTGGCGCAGGGGATCACCACCGTGCTGGTGAACCCGGACGGCGGCGGCGCGACGGACATCGCCCGGCAGCGCGCGGCGTTTGCGGCCGCCGGGATCGGGGTGAACGTGGCGCAGATGGTACCGCACGGGTCCGTGCGCCAGCGCGTGATGGGGATGGCGGACCGCGCGCCGACCCCCGCCGAGATGGAGCAGATGCGCGCGCTGGTGCGGGCGGGGATGGAGGAGGGCGCCTTCGGCATCTCCACCGGGCCGTGGTACGCGCCGGGGAGCTTCGCCAAGACGGAGGAGCTGATCGACCTCTCAAAGATCGTGGCGGGGTACGGCGGCGCGTACAGCAGCCACATCCGCGACGAGGCGGACTACACCGTGGGGCTGGTGGCGGCGGTGGACGAGGTGATCCGCATCGGGCGCGAGGCGAGGCTGCGCGTGGTGGCCACGCACCTCAAGGCGCTGGGGCCGCGCGTGTGGGGCTACTCCGCCGCGCTGGTGAGCCGCATCGACCGGGCGCGCGCCGAGGGGGTGGAGGTCTTCGCGGACCAG
>DASVVI010000956.1:0-9928 GCA_036386635.1 Longimicrobium sp. | reverse complement strand
ATCCGCACGGCGCTGGGAGCGCCGCGGGTGGCGGTGGTGAAGCTGGTGATGGGCGCCAACCTGCGCGTCGTGGCGCTGGGGCTGGTGGTGGGGACCGTGCTGGCGATCCTGGTGGGGAAGCTCGCCTCAGGGATTCTGTACGGCGTGACCGCGGCCGACCCCGCCCTCCTGCTGGGCGCGCCCGCGGTGCTGATGTCGGTCGCCCTCCTCGCCTCCTGGCTTCCGGCCCGCCGCGCGTCGCGCGTGGACCCGGTGGTCGCCCTCCGCTCGGAGTAGCCCCGCATGGGATCTCTCTTCCAGGACCTCCGCTTCGCCGCCCGCTCGCTGCGCCGGGCACCCGGCTTCGCACTGGCCGCCGTGCTCACGCTGGGGCTGGGGATCGGCGCCAGCACGGCCATCTTCAGCGTGGTGGATGCCGTGCTACTGCGCCCGCTCCCCTACCCGCAGGCATCCCGGCTCATCCACCTGTGGGAGTTCGGCAAGGACGAGATGTCGGCGTCGGGGAGCCAGGCGTCGCTCGCCAACATCGACGACTGGCGGCGCACCGCGAAGACGCTGGACCGCATCGCCGCCTACCGCTACTGGCTCTTCAACGTGACCGGCGGCCCGGCCCCCGAGGCGTTGCTGGGGGCGTACGTCAGCGCCGACTTCTTCCCCACGCTGGGCGTGCAGCCGGCGCTGGGGCGCACCTTCCTGGCCAGCGAGGACCGGCCGGGCGAGGGGAAGGCGGTGGTGATCAGCGACGCACTCTGGCGCCGCCGCTTCGCCGCCGACCCCGGCGTCGTGGGGCGCACGGTGCAGGTGGACGGCGCGCCGCACACCGTGGTGGGGGTGATGCCGAAGGGCTTCGAGTTCCCCGCCACCCTGCCCGGCGACGCGGCGCTCCCCACCCGCGAGCTGGACGTGTGGGCGCCGCTGGCCGTGGACCCCTCGACCGCGGGGCGCGGGCAGCACAACTGGTGGGCGCTGGGCCGCCTGGCTCCCGGCGCCACGGTGGAGCAGGCGCGGGCCGAGATGGCGCGCATCGGGCGCGAGACGCACGCGCGCTTCCCGGAGGCGCACGCCTTCGTGGGCGTGCGCGAGCTGCGCGCGCACGTGGTCGACTCGCTGCGCCCGGTGCTGCTGATCCTGCTGGGCGCGGTGGGAATCGTGCTGCTGGTGGCGTGCGCCAACGTCGCCAACCTGCTGCTGGCCCGCGGCACGGCGCGCACCCGCGAGGTGGCGCTGCGTGCAGCCGTGGGCGCCAGCCGCCCGCGCATCGTGCGCCACGTGCTGGCCGAGAGCGTGGTGCTCTCGCTCGCCGGCGCGGCCGCCGGGGTGATGCTGGCGCGGGCGGGGGTGGCGGGGCTGGTGATGCTCGCCCCGCAGAGCCTTCCGCGAGTGGCGGGGGCGCGGGTGGACGGCGCGGCGCTGGGCTGGGCGCTCGCCCTGTCCGTGGCCACCGCCCTCGCCTTCGGAGCGCTCCCGGCCTTCCACGCCTCGCGCGTGATGCCGTACTCGCTTCTGCGCGGCGGCGGGCGCGGGAGCACGGCGGGGCGCGTCACCCGGCGCTCGCGCAACGTGCTGGTGGTGGCCGAGATCGCCGTGTCGCTGGTGCTGCTGGCATCGGCCGGCCTCCTGGTGCGCAGCTACCGAAGCCTTTCCCGGGTCGACCCGGGCTTCCGCGCCGACCACGTCCTCACCGGCTTCACCCTCCTCCCGGAGACGCGCTTCCCCGACTCGCGGACGCGTGCGGCCTTCTTCACGCGCGCCGTGGAGCGGCTGGAAGCGATCCCCGGGGTGACCTCCGCGGCGGCGATCAGCTCGCTGCCGCTGAGCGGGATGGGCAACAACAACTCCTTCCACGTGCAGGGCACCCCGCCCGTGGCCCCCGCGGACCGTCCGAACGCCAGCACCATCGCCGTCACGCCGGACGCGTTCCGCACGCTGGAGATCCCCCTGCTGTCGGGACGGCGTTTCGGCGCGGGCGACGATGCCGGCTCCACCCCCGTCGCCATCGTCAGCGCCACCCTCGCGCGCCTCATCGCCCCCCGCGGCTCCCCCATCGGCCTCAAGCTGCAGGACGTGGGCGACGGGCCGCTGGAGATCGTGGGCGTGGTGGGCGACGTGCACGTGGAGGGGCTGGCGTCGAAGCCGGGCCTCGCCATCTACATGCCGATGGCTCAGCAGCCGGACATCGCCGGCGCCTTCGCCGTGCGCACCTCCGGCGACCCGATGCGGCTGGAAAAGGCGCTGCGCGGCGCGGTGGCGGCGGTCGATCCCAACCAGCCCGTGATGAACCTGCGCACCCTGCAGAGCTACCTGGACGGGGCGGTGGAGGAGCGCCGCTTCCACATGTACCTGCTGGCCGCCTTCGCCGCGACGGCCGCGCTCCTGGCCGTGGTGGGGCTGTACGCGGTGCTCGGCTACGTGGTGGGGCTGCGCAGCTCCGAGTTCGGAGTGCGCGTGGCGCTTGGCGCGGATCGCGGCGACATCCTGCGGCTGGTGCTGGGCGGCGGCGCCCGGCTCACCGCCGCGGGGCTCGCCGCCGGGCTGGCGGGCGCCGCATTCGCCGGAAAGCTGGTGGCGTCGCAGCTCTACGGCGTCAGCGCCACCGATCCCGTCACCCTCGCCGCAACGGCCGCGCTGCTGATGTCCGTCGCCCTTCTCGCATCCTGGCTCCCCGCCCGCCGTGCATCGCGCGTGGACCCCGTCGTCGCCCTCCGCTCGGAGTAGCCCACCCATGGAATCGCTCTACCAGGACCTGCGCTTCGCCGTCCGCACCCTGCTGCGCAGCCGCGGCTTCGCGGTGGTCGCCATCCTCTGCCTGGGGTTGGGGGTGGGGGTGAACACGGCCGTCTTCTCCATGGTCAACGCCCTCCTCATCCGCCCCTTCCCCTTCCACGATCCGGACCGCGTGGTGTCGCTGTACGCCTCCAACCCGCGGCTGGGCTACGACGAGAGCCACCTGTCGCAGGCGGACCTGGCGGACTGGACGGCGGGGTCGCGGGGCACCATCGAGGAGATCGCCGCCTTCTCCATTCGCAGCGTCGCGGTAGCGGGGACGGGCGAAACGGAGCGGGTGGAAGGCGCCAGCGTGGCGACGAACATCTTTGGGCTGCTGGGGATCAGGCCGGTGCTGGGGCGCTCCTTCCTTCCGCAGGAGGGGGTCCGCGGCGGGCCGCGCGTGGTGCTCCTCTCCGACGCGCTCTGGCGCCGCCGCTTCGCCGCCGATCCAAACGTGCTGGGACGCAAGCTGGTGCTGAACGGCGAGCCCGCGCAGATCGTGGGCGTGATGCCGCCGCGCTTCAAGTTTCCCGAGGTGGCCGAGCTGTGGACGCCGCTCGCCCCGGACCCCGAATCGTCGCGCGGCGAGCGCTACCTGGGGACGATCGCGCGCCTGCGCCCCGGGGCCACCGTACAGCAGGCGGACGCGGAGCTCTCCGCCGTCGCGCGCCGTCTGGCGGCGGAGTACCCGGAGACGAACGCGGGGTGGGGAGTGCGGGTGCTGTCGTACCGCGACGACATGATCGCCGGCTCGCTGCGGCTGATGATCTCGCTGATGATGGGTGCGGTGGGGCTCGTGCTGCTGATCGCCTGCGCCAACGTCGCCAACCTGATGCTGGCCCGCTCCGCCGGCCGCCGCCGCGAGATCGCGGTGAGGTCGGCGCTGGGGGCCGGGCGCGCGCGCGTCTTCCGCCAGCTCCTTACCGAGAGCGTGGTGCTGGCGCTCGCGGGCGGAGTGCTGGGGACCGCAATCGCCGTAGGGTGGACAAAGTGGACGGTGACGCGCATCCCCGAAGAGCTTCCGTACTGGATCCGCTTCGAGGTGGATGGACCCGTCCTCCTCTTCACCTTTTTGCTCAGCGCCGTCACGGGCGTGGTGTTCGGCGCCATCCCGGCCCTGCGCGCCACCGGCGGCGACGTGCAGCAGACGCTGCGCGACGGGGGCCGCGGCGCATCCGGGGGACGCAGCCGGCTGCGCAGCGTGCTGGTGGTGGGGCAGCTCTCCCTGGCGATGGTGCTGCTGGTGGGCGCCACGCTGATGATCCGCAGCTTCGTGGCGGCCAGCCGCGCGGACCTGGGCTTCGACACCTCGCGCGTGCTGACGGCGCGCGTCTACCTGGCGGGCGACCGATACTCCCCGCGCGCCGCCCGCGCCGCCTTCCTCAACGCGGCGGTGGAGCGGATCGGCGCCATCCCAGGCGTGCAGGCGGCCGCCGCCACCACCGCCATCCCCGGCGACGACGGGGGCCAGGCGGTGGAGCTGGAGGCCGAGGGTGCCCCGCGCGCCCGCGGCGACGAGCTGATGGGCGAGCTCTTTGGCGGGACGGCCGGCTTCTGGGGCGCACTGGGCACCCCGCTTGCCGCCGGCCGCCCCTTCACCGCCGCCGAGACCGGCGACACCGCCGCTACCGTCGCCATCGTCAGCCAGGAGCTGGCGAAGCGCCTCTGGCCCAACGGCGACGCGGTCGGCCGGCGCCTCCGCCTGTCCGACGAAAAGGGCGATTGGATGACGGTGGTGGGGATCGCGCGCAACCTGCACTACGAGGAAGTCGGCGAGCAGACGCCGCGTTCGCGCCTGCAGCTGTACATGCCGGCGGCGCGCCTGTACAACCGCACCTTCGCGCTCGTCGTGCGCACCGAGGGCGACCCCGCCCCGGCCGCCGCCGCCGTGCGCCGCGAGATGCGCGCGCTGGATTCCACGCTCCCCACCTTCGACGTGCGCACCATGGACGAGGTGCGGCGCTACGTCACCTGGCCGCAGCAGCTGTGGGCTTCGCTCTTCGGGTCGTTCGGCACGCTGGCGCTGGTGCTGGCGGCGGTGGGCGTGTACGGCGTGATGGCGTACACCGTGTCGCAGCGCACGCGAGAGATCGGCATCCGCATGGCGTTGGGCGCGCGCGGCGCGGACATCGTGCGGCGCGTGGTGGGGGAGGGCGCGGTGCTGGCGGGCGCGGGCGTGGGGCTGGGTATCCTTGGAGCGCTGGGTGCCGCGCAGCTCATGCGCGGCGCGCTCTACGGCGTGGCGGCCGTGGACCCGTTCGCCTTCCTGATCATCCCCGTTCTCCTGGCTGCGGTCGCCCTGCTGGCGAGCTGGATCCCCGCCCGCCGCGCCTCCCGCGTCGATCCCATGGAGGCCCTGCGCGCGGAGTGACGCGCGCCGCAGGCTTACAGAATGGGCTCACGCGGAGACGCGGAGACACGGAGGAGAGGCGCTGAGCTCTCTCTCTGCGTCTCCGCGCCTCCGCGTGAGACCCGCTGTTCAGAGGAATTCACACCAAATCTGGCGATCAGCAGGCGGTTCTTGGCGGTGCAGGCAGAGAGCAGAGAGGGGTGCGGGGATGATTCCCGGCACCCCTCTTTGCGCGTTCCAACCTGCCTCGAACCAACCTCAGGGCGTCGCCGGGGCGGGGGGAGGTGCGGGGGTGAACGTCGGGGCGGGGGTGAACACTTGCGCCCGGATCTTGAGGCGCCCCCCCTCCTCCGCGAGCACCATCACGTACGTTCCGGTTGACGGCACGGCATCGGGGGTGCTCTGGTACGCGAACGCGCCCGACGCGTAGCTGAGCCCCTCGCCCGCGACGAAGTCGGTGATGCTGAGGCGCATCTCCGATCCGTCGGGGAGCTCCTTGTCCAGGAACCTGCGCAGCTCGACCTGCCCCCGGATCATCACCGAGTCGCCAAGGAGGACGGTCGGGTTGGCGGAGTACCTCCCCAGCAGGGCGCGCATGTCCTTCTGCCGCCATGCCTCGGTCCACTCGGCGATGAAGCGGTTGTAGTCCCTCAGTGCATCGGCGGTGTACTCGCGGCGGCTGCGGCCCGGGTCCACTCGCGTGCCCCCGGGAACGTCCTGCGCGGCCACCGTGCCGGGGCTTGCCGCGCCCCACGTGAGGATCGCCACCACCGCGAAGATGCGCGACAGGGTGGCGGCACCGATGCTTCGAACCGTAGTTGGCATTCTTTGCGGATGGCGAGGATGAGCGAGCCGGCGCCCGAGGCTGGCGCCGGTGAGTAGAACCGCACGAAGTACACTATTGTTCCGCCGATGGTCCCGAGCGCAAGGGAATTGAGCGGCGCGGGGGAACAACGACTATGACGCCGCGGGTGTGACGGCAAGCATCACGGAGCTGATTGCTGGCAGAGCGCGGGCGTGGCGATCTCGTAGGTGTGCCACAGGCCGTTGCCGGGCTCGCGCAGACGGCGGAGGAGGTCGCCGTAGCTCGCGCGGTCGCCGAGGCGGGCGGCATCCGGGGAGCGGCGGTTGCTGGTGAAGTACAGGGTTTTTCCGTCCGGCGACAGCGTGGGGGAGTTCTCCTGGTCGGCGGAGTTGATGGGCGCGGGGAGGGGGCGCGCGGCCCCCCAGGCGCCGCCCTCGCGGCAGCTCACGAAGAGGTCGAGCCCGCCGAGCGTCCCCTCGCGGTTCGATCCGAAGAGGAGCATGGTGCCTTCCGCATCCACGAAACCGCCGCTCTCACGACGGTCGGTGTTCAACTCGCGGATCGGTTCCGGTGCGGCGTACCCGGCCGCCGCACGCCACAGGTCCGAGCCGTCGGGGCTGCTGCGGCTGAAGTAGAGCGTGCCGTCGCGCGTGAGCGAAGGATAAAGCTCGTGGGCGGGCGTGGCGAGGCCGTCCAGCAGGCGCGGCGTCCCCCAGCGGCCGGCGGGGTCGCGCGTCACCTCCCACAGGTCGTAGTCGGCGCGGGTCACGGCACCCTCTCGCGGGCGCTGCGACGCGAAGACGAAGCGCGAGCCGTCCGGCGAGAGCACCCCCTCCGCATCCGAGTATCGGCCGGAGAACGGGAGCACCTCGGGCGGGTCCCAGCGCCCGCCGCGCATCCGCGTCTCCACCAGCACGTAGCCGCCGCTGACCTCCATCGAATAGATCGCGGTGCGCCCGTCCGGCGAAAAGGTGGGGCGGTACGTGGTCGCCTCCGGGATCGTCACCGCGCCCGGGGCGAAGAAGCGCGGGGCATCCTGCACCATGCCGCGCAGCGCGGGGAGGAGGTCGCGCGAGTAGTACGGCTCCTCGGCGAACCAGAACACGTGATCGACGCAGAGATAGTCGCGCGCGAACTCGATCAGCTCCGCGACCGTGGGCGGCTTGCCCGTGCGCGGATGGATCGCGCCGTAGTTGCCCTCCTGGACCGCGATCCCGGTGGGGGCGGCGCCGTGATGGGCGCGGAGGAGCGGGTAGTTGTGGTTCATGTGGGCGCGCTGGTACGGAAACAGGTCCGGCCCGCCCATGGCCACGCCGCTCTCCCTCGCCGCCGCGTAAACGCTGCGCAGATAACCCCGGTCGTTCCCCGGCAGCCATTCCGCCGGCATGAAGTTGCCGTACTGCATGGCGACTGATCGCGGGAACGCCCGCTTCAAGGCGCGCATGTTCTCGATGACGGCGTCGCGATAACGATCCGGCGTATACCCGCGCGGCCACAGCCGGCCGCTCGTGCCGAAGCCCACCGACGTCTCCGGCAGGTTGATCCCGGCGATCCTGCCATCGAGCTCGGCGCCGAGCGCGGCGAACAGCCTGTGCATCCGCGCCTGCACCGCCGGGTCCCAGCGCCGCGCGACCCAGCCTGCCGGGACCGCCGTCGCCTCGTCGTCGCCGGGCTGGTGGTAGTCGCGGATGGCGCCGCCGTTGAACTCCGGCTCCGTCATCAGGTAGCGCGGCACGTTCACGATCGACGAGTCGAACGACACGTCCTGCAGCTGCACGAACAGCCGCTTTCCACGCGCGGCAAGGAACGCCTGGTCTTCGCGGATGGCGCTGAAGTCGTAGCGATCCTTTTGCGGCTCCAGCTCCGCCCAGGTGTACTTCACCTGCGCGCCCTCGATCCCCGGATTCGCCAGGAAGGCGGAATCGCGGATGCGGTCCCGGGCGCGGTTGAAGAAGATGTAGTGGCGCGGCTCCCCGGCAGGCTGCGGGCTCACGCAGGGGGCGTTTGGCGCGGCCGATGCCTGAGCGTGCAAGCCGGGGATCGCCAGTGCGCTCAGTGCGACGAAGACGCTCGTAGCCTGCATGACGTGGCGGATAGCGGACATTCGCTCCTTACGATGGAGAGGTGGACGCACGAGGTACCCGCACCGCATATCTATACGAATAATTTCGTACATGCAACAGGAGCACCCGACACCCTGTCCGATCGCGGCGCTACCGCACTCCAGCGCTCGCGAGCGAATCCACCCAGGCGGGCTGGCGCGGCGCCTGGCGAAGGGTCATCCCGCGCGTGGCGGCCCAGCGCTCCAGCCAGGAGAGGCCCATCGGCCCCGTGTACGTGTCGCGCGATGCGTACGCGGGGTCGCGCAGCGCATCCTCCAGGCGCACGAAGCGGTAGCCGCGGCGGCGCAGGATGGTCGCGACCTGGTCGAAGTGGTCGGCGTTGAGGCGGTTGGCGTGCAGGAGGAGCACCTGCGGGATCTCGCGCCCGAACAGCGTCCGCGACAGCACTTCGAAGTGGGCGAACGACTCCGTCATGTGCCGCAGGTAGCCGTCCACTATCCGCCGCATCTGCGCCGAGTCCGCGCGCGCCGCCGCGCTGGCGTACGCGATGGCGAAGATCCACTCCTGGTTGTCGAAGGTGACCGGCGCCACCCGATAGCCGCGCCGGGCCAGGAAGCGATGCACCTCGTCTCGATACGCCAGCGTGCGCCCGGTGTGAAGCCCCGGGTGGCGGAAGAAGCGCGGGCGCGCGCCGCGCTCCGCCATCAGGACCCGCGTCACGGAGTCACCGCGCGCGATCTCGTCCAGGTAGCGCGCGAGCGGGGTCCGGTGCGCCGATGGGTGCGAGTACGTGTGGTTGCCGAGCTCGAGCCCCGCATCCAGCCACATGCGGAGCTGCGCGGTGCGTGCGCGCCGGTCCGCGCGCAGCCTCCCCTCGTTCACGAACCCGATCGCCGGCACCCCCTGCCCGCGGATGGAGGCCAGGAGGCGCGGAGTGATCTCGACCGCCGAGCCGAGGTCGGATGGAGGCGCGGGGAGATCGTCAAAGGTCACCGCCACGTTGCGCCCCTGCGCGGACGCGCCCGGCGCCAGTGCACCGACGAGGGCCAGCACCGCGGCGGCGCACAACGCCCTCACGGCACCACTCCGCTGCCGCGGTAGGCGGGCGCCCCCGGCCGTGCGCCCAGCACCTCGCGGGCGTACGGCGCATCCCAGCGCGTGGGGCCGCGCGGGCCGCGCAGGTAGATCCCCAGCGCGGCCTGCAGATCGGACCGGTGCTCGCGGAGGGCGGCGCGCAGGTAGCGGAAGGCGAGGCGCAGGTTGGTGCCGCGGTCGCGCAGCTCGGCGCGGGTCACGCCCGGCTGCAGCGAGCGCGCGGTGGAGGGGAGGATGCGCGCCAGGCCCACTCCCTGCTCACCCGCGGGCGTCTGTTCGCGGAAGCCGCTCTCCGCGCGCACCACGCGGAAGGCGAGCTCCGGATCGATCCCCTCCGCCAGCGCAGCCCGCCGGATGTCCGTGGCGACCGGCAGCGTCACGCCGTAGCGGCGCGCGAAATCGGCCGGCGCGGCGGTGTCGCCCGCTGCCCACATGCCGGCTGGATGCGCGCTCGTGGTGCCCACGGACCCAAGCGCCAGGAGAAGCGCGGCGCCGAGCACGCCTGCCGACCCGGACGCCCACCTCGCGACGCCGCCGCGCGGGCGGTGCGGGTCGAGCACGGCTTCGATGCGGCGGCGGAGCTGCGTGGGACGCGCCATCGCCGCGGCGGCGCGGGTGTCGGCGTGGTGGAGCGATGCGGCCACCTGCAGCAGGTGCCGGGCGTAGTCGGCGGCGGGGGTGCGGGCGAGGGCGGCATCGTCGGCGGCGTGCTCGGCCTCCAGACGCATGCGCGCGGCGGCGTGCCAGGCGAGCGGGTTGAACCAGTGCAGCGCGCAGACGGCCGCCGCCGCCCACTGCGCCGCGCAGTCGCCCCGGAGCGCGTGCGCCATCTCGTGCAAAAGGACGGCG
>DASVVI010000955.1:0-3843 GCA_036386635.1 Longimicrobium sp. | reverse complement strand
CGAGGATCCAGGCCGAGGGCGGGGGTCGAGGTGCGGGCGAAAAGGAGGGCGGACACGCAGGTCCGCCCCTACGAAGATGGTGGTGGAAGGCGGGGTGCGGTGCGGCGCCGTCCGGGGCATCGGTGTCGGAGGCGCAGTTCTCCCCCTCGCCCGCCCTGCGCCCCCGCAGGCGGGGGAGGGGGCCGGGGGGAGGGGGCCCTCTGCGCGGCGGCGTACCTGCGCAATGCGCACCTTCGCCCCCTCTCTTGATAACGGCGAGGGCGGAGCCCTCTCCTGTTATCGGGAGAGGGGGCAGCGAGGAACGAGCGGGGGTGAGGGCCCCGCCGGGAACCCCCTCGCCGCACCCGTGTACCTGCGCCATTCCCGATCTACGGCGCCGCACATCCAGGATCAGATGAAGCTCTCAAGGAACCGCTGGCTCGCGCTCGGCATCGCCGGGGTGGTGGCGGCGGACTGGATCACGAAGTTCTGGGTGGCCAACCGGTTGTCGTACGGGACCGTGCGGCCCGTGGTCGGCGGGTGGGTGTGGCTCGCGCACCGCCGAAACCCGGGGATCTCGTTTTCGGCGTTCGCGGGGAGCGAATCGGCGTGGCGCACGCCGCTGCTGGCGCTGGCGGCGCTCGCTGGGGTGGCGATGGCGCTCCAGATCATGCGCACCACGCGCGATGCATGGGTGCGGATGGCGTCCGGGCTCGTCGTCGCGGGGGCGCTGGGGAACCTGGGCGACCGGCTGATGGACGGCGCCGTGACCGACTTCATCCTGGTGCGCTCCTTCCCCTTCGTCTTCAACGTGGCCGACATGGCGATCTCGCTGGGCGCCGTGGTGCTGGCGGCACGACTGCTGCGCGAGACACCGGCCGACTCCACTCCGTCCACCGCGCTCTGAGGCCATCGTACATGCCCCGTCTCGCCCGCCACTTCCAGGGTCTGCCGCCCTACCCGCTGACCGACGTTCCCGCCATCAAGCGCGAGCTGCTGGGCAGGGGGGTGGACGTGATCGACCTGGGAACGGGCGACGCGGATCTGCCGCCCCCACCCGCCGCGGTGCAGGCGCTGCGCGAGGCGGCGCTGGACCCGGCCAACTCGCGCTACGCCTTTCAGCTCGGCCTGGTGGAGTTCCGCGAGGAGATCGCGCGCTGGATGCAGGGGCGCTTCGGCGTGGCCGTCGATCCGATGCGCGAGGTGCTGCCGCTGATCGGCTCCAAGGAGGGGATCTTCCATCTCCCCTTCGCCTTCCTGGAGCGCGGCGACGTCACCATCATGCCCGACCCCGGCTACCAGGCGTACCTCGGCGGCACCGTGCTGGCCGGCGGCGAGGCGCATCTGGTTCCGCTGCGGCCCGAGAACGACTTCCTCATCCCGCTGGACGAGATTCCGGCCGATGTCGTGAAGCGCGCGCGCATCCTGTACCTCAACTATCCCAACAACCCCACCGCCGCCATCGCGCCGCGCGAGTACCTGGAGAGCGCGGTGGAGTTCTGCCGCGAGCACGACCTGATCCTGGCGTACGACAACGCCTACTCGGAGGTCGCGTTCGACGGGTACGTTCCGCCGTCGATCCTGGAGATTCCCGGCGCGCGCGAGGTGGCGATCGAGTTCCACTCGCTCTCCAAGACGTACAACATGACGGGGTGGCGCGCCGGGTGGGCGGTCGGCGAGCCGCAGCTCATCGCGGCGCTCCAGCGGGTGAAGAGCTTCGCGGACACGGGCGTTCCCTTCTCGATCCAGCACGCGGGGGCCGCGGCGCTCCGCTCGCACGCGGAGTGGGTGCCTGGGAACGTGGCCACCTTCCAGGCCCGCCGAGACGCCGCAGTGGAGACGCTGCGCGCCGCCGGCTGGGACGTGCCCAATCCCGCCGCCACGATGTACCTGTGGGTGCCGCTCCCCGAGGGCGTCGAGTCCGAGCCGTGGGCGCGCCGCCTCCTCCTGGAGCAGGGCGTCAGCGTCCTTCCCGGCAAGTCGCTGGGACGTGGCGGCGAGGGGTTCTTTCGCATCGCGCTGACCACGTCGGAGGAGCGGATTCGCGAGGCGGCGGGGCGCATCGCGCGGATGGTGGAGACGGCCGCGGTCTGAGCTTTCGCGCGTCGCGGACACGAGCCCGGCGGGGATGTACATCCGTCGCCGGATCGCGCGTTATGCGCCAAGTCAGCGAAAGATTGCGTTCCTCCCGCCTGACGCTAATTATGCGCAGGCTACGGTGGGTACTCTGTTCGCCTGACACCCTTCCTCGCCGCATCTCCCCTCGTTTCCCCCTCATCCTCAAAAGGCGTCATGGCATCAGTCGCTCGGCTGTACGCGCGGGGTTTCCACAAAGATTTCAAGTCTTACTTCACGCACTGGCTGCCCAGCTCCACGCTCGAACTGGGCACGGTGGGTGAACTGGAGGGTGGATACCTCTTCAGGCCGATGAGTACCCTGCGCGATCTAGGGATCGACTTCGATCCGACCGCCGACGTCGTTCCGGATACCAGTTCGTCCCCCCTCGACTTCACCTCCAAGTCGGGGTAACAATCACTACGAAGCTGGCCGGTGAGGCCAACACGAGCATACCTAGCGTTCCCCAAGGGAGCGCTGGGATCAAACTGGACTTCTCTCGGGAGGCGTCCTTCCTGATCAAAGCTCAGGAGAGCTACGAACCGCGAATCCGTGACCTGATCGGATTGGAACGAAAAATCCTCGAGAAATACCGCGCGGGGCAATGGAAGCGTGACTGGGTGATAATTTCGTCCCTGGTGATGGCGCCGTACGTCGACATCGTTATCTCTGAATCGGCCTCATCGAGTGTCGAACTGGAGGTTTCTGGGTCCGGCACGGTGCAGACGGTCGAGCTTGGGAACGTGAGCCTGCAATTCGCCATGAAGCGTACGTCCGGCAAAGTATTGGACATGCGCGGGATCAAGAACGCCACGCCCATCTTCCAGCTTGCCGGATTGAAGCAGCGATTTCTCGGCGGCGTGCACATTGGTGGTGTGCGTGGAAAGGCGTTCGAGTCCACCTCGTCCGCTTATGAATCAGAGGATCCGCTCGGTCACGTTTATCTCGATACTCTGGGAGGCGACACGTCCGATCCGCTGGAGTAGCCGTGCCGCAGCTGACACCGTTGGATAACCGCCGCGCCCTGCGCCGCACGCCGTAGATTCAAGCTCGGCGGGGGAGCTCATCCCTCGCCGGGCTCGCTTGTTTAATGCGCGGATCATGGCGCGGGCGGAACCGGGTGGGCGGGGTCGAGTAGAATGGAGACGATGACCCGCGCCACTCTCGAACCGCCGCCCGCGCACGCGCGCACCCCGGAAGCCACCGGGGCGGCTCCGCACGTCCCCGTCCGCGCGCCGTTCACCCGCAAGCGGCGGCATGAGCGCGGCACGCACGTCAGCCGACGCGGGGTCGCGCTCTCGCTGGGCGCGCACCTCCTGCTGGCGCTGGTCGTGTGGATGGCGCCCGTTAGGCGCCCCGTGCAGCCGGGCGATGCACCGCAGGTTGGCGCGCCTTCGGATGCGGTCAGCTACGTGGACATCGGAGCGTGGCCGGGCGACGGGGGAGGCGCGGGTGGTGAGCCGGCGCCCGCTGCCCCGCAGACCGCCACGACCGCCGAGCAGGTCGCGGCGCCGGTGCGGGCGGACACGGCATCCGTCGCGGCCCCGGAGCTGAGGAGCTTTCCGCAGCGCGCCCCGTCGGGAGTCCCGGCACGCGCGGCGCCACGCGCGGGCGGCGCTCCCGGGGGCGCGGCGCAGGGCACGGGCGCCGCTCCCGGCACAGGCGCGCCAGGTGCGGGCACGGGAACCGGCGGACGCGGGCGCAACGGCGCGGCGGGCGGGCGTCTTGGAACGGAGCTGGGCGACGGGC